>JAHDFT010000020.1:7796-22293 GCA_020628015.1 Bacteroidota bacterium | reverse complement strand
CCTAACCAAAATTTGTACACTTATTTTTCACTCGTTCCTAAGAAAAATAGCTAACATACCCAATCCCAAACAAAGGGTCGAAGCATAAGGTCTTCATAATAAAAATTACACTTTCCCCTCAGTATGTCATGCACTAATCTCAAACTTATGCACTTACATCTAGTAACAAATAAGTATCATTACATATATACCAAACATTTGATCATCATAATTTGTATTTACTAAATTTGTCAATTAAAAGAGGAGCATTTATTGCTTTATTGTTAGTTATTAAAAAGCAAAAAGCCTGTATCAATGTTAAACATAAATACAGGCTTCTCACACTAGAGGTTTATTTCATAAAAATTTTAGTCATCTCCCTTATAAACTGCTTTGAAAACAAGAGCAGCAGCAGCCCCAGCAGCAAAGTTTCCTACTAAGAAAACCCAAATATTAGCCCAAGAACTCAAGCTCATTACGCTAACACCTACAGCTACCGCAGGATTAAAAGCACCACCAGAAATACCACCTAAAGCATAAGCACAAGCTAATACTGTGAAACCAATAGCTAAACCATAGAAAGAATTACCATCATTACTCTTAGTAGTAGCCGTATTCAATACTACATATACTAAGGCAAAGGTTCCTAAAAACTCAGCAACTAAAGCTTTAATTGGATCAAAATTTTCAGCAGGTGCACCTCCCTTTCCTAACAAGTACATAACGATGAAACCAGCTAATGCCCCACCAACGATTTGGGCAATCATATACATAGGAACATCAGATGTAGCACATTTACCACGCATCCAAACCCCAAGGGTTACAGCAGGGTTATAGTGTGCACCAGAAATATGCCCACCAGCATAAATCATTACCATTAAAACACTACCAATAGCTAAAGGAGCAAAGCTTCCTGCACCACCAATAACAGTTAGTCCGATGGTTAAAATAAGGAAGAAAGTACCGATGAATTCTACGATGTACTTGTTCATAGATAAGAAAAATTTAAAGTTAACAGACTTTTTTAAGACAAAGCCTTAAAAAGAAAGTCACGAAAACCAAAAAAAATTAGCTAAAGATATTTTATCTTAACATTTTATCTATACATAAACTTTAAAGACCAAGCCAATTATAAAAACCTGATTTCCAATTAAAATAACATGCAACTATCCTATAATACAGTAAACATATTGCCATTTAAGCTGTGCTTCTACTTCTTCTTTTTATAAAAACAAAATCTCCTATATTTTCATCTACTATTATTCCCTCTTTTCAAATTAGAAAAAACCAGTAGAAAGTGTGATAAAAATGGTTACTGCTATGAAAAAGGAAAAATGTTTTTTAAATTTACATGTCAACCTGTAGCTTTATTACATAAATTTCTATATAATTCAAGTTGTAACCACTTAACCATTCAAACTGTAACCTTAAAATCAATAGGCTGCACTTAGCATTTTGCCACATATACTTTAGCTTATTATCAATCATCATCCAGCACTCTTCAGGGATTCATCAAACAAAAACAAATCAATTTATTTTTTACGCAAACAGCATAACTGAAAGAAAGTGTCAAATTATTGTCAAAATTAGCTTTCTTTAAAGTATTGAAATTTAGTAATTTATTTGCTTATCTTTCATTTTTAACTAAATTTGAGAAATATTGATTGCTATAGGATAATACATAGGTTGATTATTCTGTTTCACATCATAATATATCAATTTCTATACAAACCAATCTAATTAACAGTTAAAACAATCTCTGATAGTTACAAAATAAATATAATATCATAATACATTTCAATTCCAAACCCTAAAAACTAAAAATTTCATTTATGAAAAAATCATTACTACTGGCAATAATTTTTTTGCTGGCTTTTTTTGTTTCCAACACAATGTTTGCCCAAGATGCGGACAACTGTGTGGAGGCTGTAAACCTAACGAGTGATATAGATGCTTTCGTTACGGGTAATACTCCAGGAGACCCAGACAATCCTGTAGCAGTTACCTTGGGTCCCTACAATAATGTTGGAGCCAATGCAGCTGGAGGCACCCCTTTTGCTGATTCATTCTTTTCAGAACCAGAATATGCAGGATGTTGGTTTGATCCAGATTTTGGTGAAGCTCCTTATATCAACAATACTACTTGGTTTGCGTTTACGCTTCCTAATGGTACTGCTAGTATGAGTATCATCGCTTCTGGACAAAATCCTAACTGTGGTGGTGGAGACAATATTTACAATGCTGATGATTTAGATGATACCCAAATCATCGTTTTCCGTTTCTTAAATATAGCTCCCACAGATGCAGACTTTGGGGTACAAGCTACGCTTGATGCTACTTGTGGTAACTTATCTTCTAGTGATGTTTACCAAGTACAAAGTTGTGACGGAAACTTCGTTACTATCTGTAATGAGGATTATGGTACAGATGCCCTGTATGCTGGTCAATATGACGACTTCAACAATTTCTATCCAGCAGGGGTAGATGCAAGTTTCATTGATCCAGGAGGAGGAGGAACCCAAGGTGGTTTATTCGTTTATGTAGTAGTTGTGGATGGTTTCAATGCTCCACCTGCTGCTGATGGTGATTTCTGTTTAGATATTTATCTGAATGAAGCTGAAGAAAATGGTGATGGTGTATGTAGTGGTGCAGAGACTTACTGTAACCAATGTCCTGATTGTGATTGTGATCTAGTTGCTGGTGTATATGTATTCTATGACCAAGATGGAAATATTGGTGGTGCTACTAATGATCCAAATGAGAATATTGTTCTTTGTAATAAGGAGGCACTTGGAAGTCCTGTCCCTAATGATAATGTGTATATCGCAATGGCTCCTTCTGTAGCAGGAGAAGATTGCGCTGGTAATGTTTTGATTGACTCTGCTAATGGTATTCGTGCAGATATTGACATTACAAGTACTGGTGGTACAGTAGTAGATGGTACAGGTATTCCTATTGATGGAAGTAACCCTGGTTCTGCCTTTATTATCCACTTCTTAGAATTAACTCCTGCGGAAGTAGCTGCTGGTGGTATTATTACAGTTACTTACTGTGTTGCTGATGGTAATGGTAATGACTGTTGTTCTGACTATACTGTTGACTTAGATGCGATTGGCAACTTAGGTAGCCCATTCTGTCCTGATTGTGGTATTGCTGGTGGTGTTGATCCTGCTTTAGATGGCACACTAGTTTGTAGTAATAATGTTATTACTTTAGGCTTAGATGGTACAGAAACTTTCCAAGATTTAGCTTGTACAGAAAATGATCCTGATGGTTATCAATATGGATGGCAAGTATATTCTGCTGATGGTGCTGAACAATTCTCTACTGGTATTACTGGTGATGGTTTAGCTGGTGCTTATACTTCTATTTCTGCTGCTGCTTTCTTTACTATTGATTTTGATGGTACTTCTCTTGGTGATACTGGAGACCCACTTCCTGATGGGGATTATATCGTTTGTGGATATGCTATTTGTGTGGATAGGGAGACTGATCCAGATGCACCTACTATTGTTGACTTATGTCAAACTAGTAGCTGTGTAACGGTTACTTTATCTTCTGATCCTGTTGACTGTCCAGATCCTTGTGTTGCTGGTACAATTGATACAGAGAACTCTTCTGATGGAGAAAGCTTATGTGCTTACGAATCATTATGTTTTGCTGTTACTGGTGAAAACTTAGAAGCTGGTTGTGGTGGATACGTGTATGGTTGGTCTGTATGGGATGATAATGATGCAACTCCTAATGATGGTCTTTATGATAACTTATTAGGTAGTGCAATTTATGGTTCTGATCCAGCAGTATACAATAGCTGTACTTCTTTCAATAATTTTGTATTTGATGGCAATCAAGAATTATTAACACTTACACCAGGTGAATATGAAGTGTGTGGTTATGCTACTTCAGATTGTGGTACTCCTGATGATGATTCTGATGACTTTTTATGTTTCAATGACTGTTTCCGATTTACTGTAGTAGATGATGCTGCTTCTTGTCCATGTGATGCTGGTGCAATTGCTTCTGGTGATCAAACAGTATGTTCTAATGACATGTTGATGCACATGACCGATGGTAGTGAAGATTTGACTGGTACTTGTGATGGTAGCCCATTCACTTACGGTTTTGCATTCTATACAGATAGCGATGATGATGGTGTTTATGAAATGTTTGCTGGTAGTACTAATTTAGGTAGTGACGCTGCTGTTTATAGTAGTTCTACAATGGCTAGTGATGTATTGACTGATAATGATGGAAATGCGCTTCCTGCTGGTATGTATGAAGTATGTGGTTACGCTACTTCTGAGTGTGCTTTGGCTGGAGATCCTTCTGATGATCAAGTATGTTTCTCTTCTAACTGCTTCATTGTTACTTTAATTGATGGTATCACTATTGATGCAATGGCGAATGGTTGTGGTATTGATGCAACGTTCACTTCTAATGATGCTACAATTAACTGGGAAGTAACGGATGGTAATGGTATGATGGTTGATTCTGGAACTGGTGCTACTGCTAATGTTAGCCTTTCTGCTGATGGTACTTATACGATTACTGGTACAAATGGTGGTAACTGTTCTGCTTCTGCAACTATAGAAATTGCTGGTTGTATCAAAGTTTGTGCTGCACTTGATGGTCAATCTGTAGATGGCCCTCTTTGTGATGGTGCTGCACCAACAATCAACGATGGTAATATTACTTTAAATGACTCTCCTGCTTCTGCTTCTTTAGTATGGTACTATAGTGAAACGCAAGGATTCAATCCTGCTGATGGTACTGCTTATGCTGGTGAAACTTTAAGCAATACAGATTGTGCACCTAAATCTTACTACTTTGTGGCAGTATTAGAAGGTGCTGATATTGATGGTGATAACCCATGTACGGTTCAATCTGAAGAATTTGAAGTACAGGTATATACTAGCTTTACTGCTTTTGCTGATGGCGATGGCTGTAGTATTAGTGCATTAACACTTTGTAATGACTTTGATGTTGCTTGGGAAACTGATGGCGGAGCTACTGGAACTGGCGTATTTACTCCTGCTCCTGGTGCTTCTGGTACAGTGACATTTACCGTAACTCAAGTAGGTGCGCCTGCTGGTTGTGATGTTCAAGTTACAGATGCTCAAGCTTATAACTGTGTTTGTGAAGACCCTGGTACTTGTGATGATGGTGACTGCTCTAACGGTGTAGAAACTTGGAATGATGCTACTTGTTCTTGTGATGCTGGTACACCTCCTGATTCTTCTACTTGTGTGGATGATGGTGATTGTTCTAATGGTGTAGAAACTTGGAATGAAGATATTTGTGCGTGTGAGCAATTGAATATTCCTGATCCTAACGCTTGTGTTGATGATGGTGACTGCTCGAATGGTGTAGAAACTTACAATACAGAAACTTGTGCGTGTGAGCAATTGAATATTCCTGATCCTGATTCTTGTGTAGATGATGGTGATTGTTCTAACGGTACGGAGACTTATAATACAGAGACTTGTTCTTGTGATGTTGTCCAAGAAACATTAGGTTGTACCGATATGGCTGCTATTAACTTTGACATGGATGCTACTTGTGATGATGGTTCTTGTGAATATGAGTGTCCAGATCCAGGTAACTGTGATGATGGTGACTGTTCTAATGGTGTAGAAACTTGGAATGGAGAAACTTGTCAGTGTGATGCTGGTACACCTCCTGATTCTTCTACTTGTGTAGATGACGGTGATTGCTCGAATGGTGTAGAAACTTGGAATGAAACAACTTGTACTTGTGAGCAATTAAATATTCCTGATCCATCTACTTGTATAGATGATGGTGACTGTTCTAATGGTACAGAAACTTGGAATACTTCAACTTGTACTTGTGAGCAATTAAATGTTCCTGATCCTAACACTTGTGTAGATGATGGTGATTGCTCGAATGGTGATGAAACTTGGAATGAAGCAACTTGTACTTGTGACCAATTGAACGTTCCAGATCCTTCTTCTTGTCAAGATGACGGTCTTTGTGGTAATGGTACAGAGACTTGGAATGAAACAACTTGTACTTGTGAGCAATTAAACGTTCCAGATCCTAATGCTTGTGTTGATGATGGTGACTGCTCGAATGGTACAGAAACTTACAATGCTGCTACTTGTGAGTGTGAGCAAATTAATGTTCCTGATCCTAATACTTGTGTAGATGATGGTGATTGCTCGAATGGTGAAGAGACTTATAACACAGAAACTTGTACTTGTGAGCAATTAAATGTTCCTGATCCTTCTGCTTGTGTAGATGATGGTGATTGCTCGAATGGTACAGAGACTTATAATACAGAGACTTGTTCTTGTGATGTTGTTCAAGAAACATTAGGTTGTACAAATGAAACAGCTACAAACTTCAATCCTGATGCCACTTGTGATGATGATTCTTGTGAATTTGAATGTCCAGATCCAGGTAATTGTGATGATGGTGACTGCTCGAATGGTACAGAAACTTGGAATGGGGAAACTTGTGCATGTCAAGCTGGTACACCTCCTGATTCTTCTACTTGTGTGGATGATGGTGACTGTTCTAACGGTACAGAAACTTGGAATGAAGCAACTTGTACTTGTGAGCAATTAAACATTCCTAACCCAAGTGCTTGTGTTGATGATGGTGATTGCTCGAATGGTGAAGAGGTTTATAATACAGCTAATTGTACTTGTGAATCTATCAATGCGCCAGATCCTGATGCTTGTGTGGATGATGGTGATTGTACTAATGGTACAGAAACTTATAACGAAGCTACTTGTAGCTGTGAAGTTATTATAGAAACATTAGGTTGTACTAACCCTGAAGCATCTAACTACAACCCAGATGCAACTTGTGATGATGGTTCTTGTATCACTGAATGCCCAGATCCAGGTAACTGTGATGACGGTATTTGTGGTAATGGTACAGAAGTTTGGAATTCTTCAACTTGTGCTTGTGAATCAATCAATGTTCCAGATCCTTCTTCTTGTATGGATGATGGTGTTTGTGGTAATGGTACAGAAACTTGGAATGAAGAAACTTGTACTTGTGAGCAATTAAATATTCCAGATCCTTCTGCTTGTATGGATGATGGTGACTGTTCTAATGGTACAGAAACTTATAATACTGAAACTTGTGAGTGTGAGCAAGTAGACGTTCCTACTCCTTGTGAAGATGACGGTGACTGTACTAATGGTTTTGAAAGCTATGATGCTGCAACTTGTGAGTGTGTAGTTACTGCTCAAGTAGATGGTTGTACAGACATGGCTGCTACAAACTTTGATTCTAATGCAAATTGTGATGATGGTTCTTGTGTATATGAAGGCAATAACCCTCCTGATGTAGAAGATTTCGATGAAACTATTGATGCAGGTACTTCTGGTAGTGTTAATGTATTAGATACTGCAACAGATCCTGACGGTGACGATGTTAGCCTTTCTTCTGTTGGTGGTGTTGATGTGGCTACAGGTACATTCTCTACAGATGAAGGTACTTTCACTTTCGATGCTTCTGGTAATATTACTTTCGATCCTGTTGCTGGATTTACTGGTACAGTAGAAGTAACGGTAATCGTAACAGATGGAGAATTAGATGCAGAAGGTACAGTAAGCTTTACTATCTTACCTGACAATACAGGATGTGCCATTACTTTAGACTGTCTATTCGCTAATGAATTAGCTGATGCAGAGCAAAACCTATTCTACATCTTTATTGAAGTAGCTGGTGGTACTGCTGCTAATGGTTATGCGGTAACTTTACCTGATGGTTCTAGCGCAACTGCTATGGACGGTGAAGTAACTCAATTAGGACCATTCGAGTTTGAAGATTATGCAAGTTCTGAATTTGCTATTGCAGTAACTGATGATGCAGGTTGTACAGAAAATTGTCAAGTATTGATCTCTGATAAACTAGCTGTTGAATTAGTTGAGTTTACTGGTGAAGTATTGAACAATGGTAACGAATTAAGCTGGATCACTGCTTCTGAAACAAATAATGACTACTTCACATTATTGCGTTCTATGGATGGTGTGAACTTCACAGAAATTGCAGTAATCGACGGTAATAACACGACTAATGGTGCTAACAGTTATAACTTCTTAGATAAAGATGCATTATTAACTGGTACTTACTACTATGCATTACAGCAAACAGACATCGACGGTACAACAACTGTTTCTTCTACTATTAGCTTAGTAAGAAGTGAAAGCAATGGTACGAGAATCTTAGTATCTCCTATCCCTGCTACAGATGTTGTTAATGTAACTTATGCTGCTAATGTAGATGGTGAAGTAAGCATCAATATCTACAGCATTGCTGGTAAATTAATGAGTTCAAGAGATGTAACGGCTGTTCCTGGTAGCAATACTTACAGCTTAGACGTTACTGATTTGGCTGCTGGCGTTTATTTCGTAGCGGTTAAAGATGGTGACTCTGTTTACACTTCAAGAATCATTAAAGACTAATTCTAAAATGAAGTAAAAGATTAGACTTGGTAGTTATTATTACTACCAAGTCTCTTCTCCTACTCATTTAGATGCAGTAATTAAATTGAAAACAAAAAACCCTGTTAATCATTTTTGATTAACAGGGTTTTCTGCTTCTAAAAGGTATGTTAAAATCGAATACACTTGATGCCCTCCTTATTTGTTTAAGAGTTTTATTTTTTGAACGGTATTAATCCTCAATGTTCTTAATCTCTTCCTTAATTTCTTAATATTTAACCCTCTTTTCTTTTTATTACTAAGCAAATATCGGCTTAAAATGCCCCATCTCATAAACTTTTCCTGGTATCTGACCATGCTCCAAAGACGTACCTACATGCGGAATCTCCTCATAAGCTCCTCCAAAAAGCATTCCTTCAGCTTCCTTACAAAAAGTAACCGCTTTTTCCACCGACTCCTCCATTAAATCACGCATCGACAATTGAGCATTTTCTCCCGTAACTGGATTTTTAAAATCCAAATTCCCCTTAATCAATGGTAAAAATTGATGCAACTGTTTATAATACAATGCCCCAAATAACAATTGATATTTCTTAGGCAAAAATCGTCGATAGGGATAAACAGAGGTATTAAGGGTAATCCTTCGCATAGAATTATGCCCAGAAAGCGCAGCAGTAACCGCCTTGCTATAATAATTAGAAAAAGTATCTAGAGAAATATTAATAAAATGTCGGAAAGTTTGTGGCACCAATTCATGCAGCTCATAATTAATTGGCTTCAAATGACTCGACAATCTATTTTTAAGAATATATCCAAAACCTCCACCAAAATATAAATCCATCAAAGATTCTATCTTATAATGATCATGTCTGGCTTGAAACTGCCTTTCTGGATCAGGGTCATTATAATCCCCAGAATAATAATACACCATCGGATGAAAAGTAATATCCGCAAAAATATGTGTTGCCACTCCCACGATCAAAGCCCTTAATTCCTCCTTACCCTCCTTAATCTCATACAAACTCTTTTGCATCGCCCGAATAATATCCAGCGTATCCTCTCCATTAACCCCATGCATCCTAGAAGGCACATCCTCCAATTCATGCTGTATATACTCATCCTGCACCTTCGCCCCCGTAGATAAATAATACAATTTATCATGTAATACTGATCCAAACTTCACCAGCTCCTTGTGATTATTCACCACCTTTTCAAAAGCCGTCCCCTTCAAGCGTTTAGACACTTCTTCGGCAATAATCCAATGTGTGATTTCTTTAGGCATGTTTTTTTTGTTATATATTTTTTTTCAGGCAAAAATCCGATCACCATCCACCCAACAAGCATGAAAACCAAGCGGCACCCGTTGCGGTAATAAGACCCTTGCCAAAGGCTCCTGATCCACTTGTTTGGCATCCAAAATCACCACCTCCGACTGACCATTCCGTTCATCAGTCACAAAAGAAACGACATAACCATCGTCCTCCTCCGTTGCTCCAATTCTAGGCACAAAAGGCGATTCACTACCAAAACGTCCTTCCCCATACCAATGAATCTGCGCCGATTGATCATGCGTATTGTATTTCACCAAACCATCAAAACGCAACTTTTCTGATAAGTCAAAATGCTGATTATAAGCAAATTTTGATTCTCGCCCCAAATAACGACTATTCATTAAAGGAAACTCCGTCTTGCGGTCATCGAGTTGATATTCCTTTGTTTCCCCCGTTTTTAAATTAAAATGATAACGATGCAAATGCGCTTCCACACGCAAATAAGCATTCAATTTGTCCATCGCTGTAGCTCCAGGCTTCAAGCGTTTTTGTGGAGCAGGCTCAGGATTAATACAGCAATCCATAATAATCTCATCCCCACTTTCCCAAGCATTAATCGTATGATAAATATAACAAGGATTCGCCTCAAACCAACGCACCTGATTACCAGCTCCAAAGCGAGGTAAAATCCCAAATCGACTAGGTAAATCTCGTCTAAAAACAGGCAATGCCCTACCCTTCTTCACCATTATCTCCTGATCATAAATCAAAGGCAAATCCATTAAGATGGAATAATTTTGGGTAATTGCCATATCATGCGGTACCCTTGGACCAGGTATATCTACCTTAGTAAAATGTTTTACCGTTCCCGTTCCATTCACCACCCCATAAGCAATATAAGGCTCAGTCAATTCATAATCAAAAAACATCATCTCATTCGCCTGCTCGTCCACCTTGACATGCGCCATTGATTTCGCATTCAGCGTCCCATTAAAATCCTCTGCCCCTAATGTTTCTAGGGAAATGGGATCAATAGCATACAAATCCCCACACATATACCAGCCAGCAAGGAGTTGACCATTGTGAAAAGCAACCGCTGTATTCGCTGTATCCTTCAAAGGCACGCCCCTATTCCACTCACTCTGTGTATTTTTGAGAAATCGCCCCATCAAACCTTGCCACATCGAATGCCCAGCCGCTTCTTCTTCTAGGAAATTCTTAGTACGTATCCAGCGATTCCGATAAGTTGCTTTACCATTCTCAAACTGCACCGCATGAAGCATTCCATCCCCATCAAACCAATGATAATGCCCTTCAGGAGCAAAACGTTGATTGGGTCCATTACGCACATAAACCCCATAAATATCTTTAGGAATTTCGCCTATCACCTTTAAATCTTTCGCCACAATTTCCTCAAAAATAGGGGCATAGGCTCCTAGTAAATAAGGATTCCCTGCCTCCAAAGCATAATTCATTACATCATTCTTCATGAGCTGCTTTTTTATTAAATCAACAAACAGATGAGCATTGTTGAGCAATGGTAAAATAATAGAACAACATCAATTAGCCAGAAGGTTTAGGAACAAGTGAAAAATAAGTTTAAAAATTTTGATTAGAGAAATTTGTTGCTAGACGAGGCAAAAAACGTAGGCAATGCAGGGCATTGGCGAGGCTTTTTAACGAAGTATGGCAACAAATTTATCAATCAAAATTGAAAAGGTATTTTTTTACTGTTCCTTGGCTAACATTGTAAAAATCACTCGAAAATACTACTTTTACAGCCAAATTTGTAGAAACCATGTTTAATTTTGAAGCAGGAGAGATTTTCTTAGTAGATAAACCGCTTGATTGGACTTCTTTTGATGTCGTCAATAAATTAAAAAAGACTGCACAACTCAAAAAAGTAGGTCATGCAGGCACTTTAGACCCTAGAGCTACAGGATTGTTAATTGTTTGTATGGGTAGAAAAGCCACCAAACAAATTGATAGTATTCAAGGACAAGAAAAAGAATATACAGGCTCCTTTAAATTAGGTGTAACCACCCCTTCTTTTGATACCGAAACCGAAGAAGAAAACCCACTTTCCATTGACCACCTCACCGAAGCTGACATTTATGCAGCCACACAACCTTTTCTAGGAGAAATTCAACAAACAGTCCCCATTTATAGTGCTTTGAAAGTCAATGGCAAACGCATGTATGAGTTGGCTAGGGCTGGTAAGGAAGTTACGCCCAAAGTACGTACTGTACACATCAAAACCTTTGAAATCACCCAAATCAAACTCCCAGAAGTTCATTTTCGTATCGTCTGTGGCAAGGGGACTTATATCCGTTCTATTGCAAATGACTTTGGTAAGGCTTTAAATGTAGGCGGCTACTTGCTTACGCTTCGCCGAACTAGGATAGGTGATTTTGATATTGACAATGCTTGGGATCTAGTGGATTTGGTAGAGGCTTTGAAGGTGAATCATTAGAAAAAATCCCCCTACACCTCCACCAAAACCGACTCTCCCCTACTACAATCCCCACAAGTCCATTCCCACGACTCTTTGAGCAAAATCTTCCCATCCGTTGCTCGCCTTTCTGGGTGGGAAGTACACTTCCCTGTCATGACCTCCCCCGCCTCATTAATATGATGATAAACAAATTCCAAATGATCTTCGACCCATTGCCCCAATAAATGCCCCTTCACAATTGAGCCACCACCATAAGTCGCCCAGATCATTTTTCCTTCCTGTCGATACTCAAAACGAGTACTAGCAGACACCTCTCCATTATCCGAATTGGAAAGGGCTTGGAATGTTTTATGGTGTAGATTGATAGTTGTCATGTTTTTTTGTATAAATATAGTCAATATTTTATGTATCTTAGAAAATCCATCAAACACAAAAACCCAAATCATGTCCATTTTTAAAAAAGGAAAAATCTTGTTATTTACAGAATTGCTTTTACTAATCGCCTCTATTGTCGGCCTAATTTTGTATAAAATCAGTAATATGGAGGTGGGAATGAAGATTTTTGTTTATGGAATGCTGGGACTTGCTGCATTATACTCCCTTAAAGCCATACTTCCTCCACCAGTCAATAAACGCCTAAAAGAAGGAGGACTAGGAGGAAGTTATATTTTCAATTTTATGGTCTATATTACTTTGGCTCTGGGCATTAATGGAATTTTGTTTAGCATTATGCACTGGCCATACGCTAGAGAAATAACAATATATGCAAGTATTCCTATGATGGCTGCATTAGCACTAATCTGGCTCTTACGCCCAGTCAATAATGAAGAATTAGGCGGTATTGATGGAGATCGCATACGTTTAGCACTTGCCTTATTCATTAGTGCATTTTTTTTATATTAATGACAATAAAAAGCAAGAAAATAACTAACTTCAAGCATTTCTAAGGAACAATGTTAAAATACTACATATGAAATACCTATTGTTCAGTATCCTTGCAGGAACCTTATTACTAGGAGGAATAGTGATTTCCACAGGGACAGTAAAACCAGAAACAGAGACTGAAAAAACGATTCGCTTACTCTATGATAACGCTTTAATGAAAAGCGATGCCTATGAAAATTTGCGCTATTTGGCCAAGCAAATTGGTGGTCGTCTAGCAGGTTCGCCACAAGCAGCCGCAGCCGTCGAATGGGGCTATCAGGTATTAGAGCGATTGGATATAGATACCGTATATAAACAACCTTGCATGGTGCCACACTGGGAGCGTGGAGAGAAGGAGGAAGCTCGCATTATCTCTAAACTGATTGGCTTTGAGGAGGTGAATATTTGTGCTTTGGGAAATTCGGTGCCAACGCCTAGCTTTGGGATCACCGCCCCTGTTGTAGAAGTTAAACATATCGAGGACATTCCCAATACAGATGTAAAAGGAAAAATCGTCTTCCTCAACCACCCTTTTGATGATAAACTCATTGATACCTTCGAGGCTTATAGTGGTTGTGTGGGAGATCGTTATGAAGGTGCGCCAATGGTGTCCAAGCATGGCGGTATTGGATTTATTTTGCGTTCTCTAGGAAATGCGATTGATGAGCATCCACATACAGGAAATATGGCTTATGAAGAAGGCATTGAGCCGATTCCAGCCGCTGCAATTTCTACTAAACATGCGGAATATTTGAGTGAATTATTGGAAAATGATCCTGATGCGACTTTTTATATGAAAATGAACTGTAAAACGTACCCTGATAAACTGTCTTATAATGTAATTGGTGAGATTAAGGGAAGTGAAAAGCCAGAGGAGATTATTGTGGTTAGTGGACACTTGGATGCTTGGGATAATGGAGAAGGCGCACATGATGACGGTGCTGGTGTTGTTCAATCTATAGATGTTTTACGCATGTACAAAGACATGGGCATTAAGCCTAAACGAACGATCCGCTGTGTTTTGTGGATGAATGAAGAAAATGGAACAATGGGCGCACGTACTTATGCTAAAATCGCCAAAGAAAAGAAGGAAAATTGCATTATGGCCATCGAATCAGATGCAGGAGGTTTTACCCCTAGAGGTTTTCATTTCGATGCAGATGAAAAGATTTTGGGTAAGCGAATAGAAAGAATGCAGCAATACAAAGAAATTTTACGCCCTTATAATATCCACGTCCTAGAAAAAGGATTCAGTGGTGTGGATATTAAATTCTTGAAGGAACAGGGAACAACCTGTGTAGGCTTAGTTCCTGATCCGCAGCGTTATTTTGATTACCACCATACGCCTAATGATATTTTTGAAAATGTCAATAAGCGAGAATTGGAATTGGGTGCCGCTGCTATGGCCAGCCTGATTTATTTGGTTGATCAGGATGGTATTGAATAAT
>JAHDFT010000020.1:0-7696 GCA_020628015.1 Bacteroidota bacterium | reverse complement strand
GCCGCTGCTATGGCCAGCCTGATTTATTTGGTTGATCAGGATGGTATTGAATAATGGATATGACCACCGTAGGGACAAGGCATTCCTTGTCCTTGTTTTTCATAAAAAGTAGGACAAGGCGTGCCTTGTCCCTACGGTTTACCAAATTTCAATATCCGTTTTGCTCATTTTAATAAATTGCGATTTTTTCGGACAAGTAACGGTCAAAATACCTTTATCATAAGCCGCACCGATTTTTCCGACATCTACTGATTCAGGAATTTCAAAAGACCGTTGGAAAGCTCCAAAGCCAAACTCTCGAAGTAGATAATTCTGGCTGTCATCATTTTGTTGACCCTTCTTGGATTCAATAATCAATACTTCCTCCTCTACATTAAGGCTAAAATCCTGTTTCTCCATGCCTGGAGCTGCAACTAAGACCTCAATTTTGTCATTATATTCAATAATATTGATTGCTGGCACTTTAGAACCAATGTCCTCTTTTTGAAACATTTCATTAACGCCCTTCCCTACACTCTCAATTTCTTTGCTGACGCTACTAAAAATACTTTTAAAAAAATCTTCTTTTTTATTTTTCTCTGCCATGATTTTTTAATTATGGTTGATGATTTATTTTGTGGCTATGATGCCTAATCGTCTAATAATGTACAAAATTACATGCCAAAGTTAGTATAAACAAGTATTTTTGTACTCATTATAAAGTTTGGTATAAAATGACATTCATGTATAATCATTTATTTTTATTAATAATGCTATTGGGAACTTGTTGGATGATGCCTATCCAACAAGCAATGGCACAAGAAGCGGATGAGGAAGGAGGTAAAATATTGCCCGCAACCCTTGTTGACCTCAATCTAGGACTCCATTTTCCTGCTTTTGATATGGCAAAGCGTTATGGGTTAAATGGTGGCGCAGGTCTAGGACTTGCTTATAAAACGGCTAATAATTGGATCATTGGTGCTGAGGGAAATTTCTATTTTGGACGTAGTATTCGGGATTCTTTGATTTTACAAAACCTAGTTACGGATTCAGGGGTAATTGTTGGTGAAGATGGTTTGGAAGCAGGACTCTTTGTACAAGAACGAGGGTTTCAGGTATCTGCTAAATTGGGGAAGGTTTTTCCGATTGACCCTATTAACAAACCTAATTCAGGTTGGCTGGTTTTATTTAGCGTAGGTTATTTACAACATAAACTGCGTCTTGAAGATCAATTTAATAGTGTTCCACAAACACAAGGAGAGTACAGCAAAGGCTATGACCGCTTGACAGGTGGGCTGGCTTTACGACAGTTTTTTGGTTATTTAAACTTGGCAGAAAATCGACGCATCAATTATTATGTGGGCTTAGAATTAACCGAAGGATTCACCAGAAGTATGCGTGATTTTAACTTTGATACAGGAATGGCTGATACAGCAAATCGACTGGATATGTTGATTGCCTTGAAATTAGGATGGATTTTGCCGCTTTATGGCAAAACAGATGGAGAGCGATATTATATTGACTAAGTAATAAAAGTTTAGCATGGTCAAATCGTACTTTCGTACCAAAAAACCATGCTAAACCAATCATTTCAAATGAAATAGGTATGATTAATCAAATTTTTGTGTCTTGATCATACTATCAAAAAGGCGGTAATAGCCAGAGGAAGCATTCAATGCATCTACACCTTCTTGTAAGTCTTCAGTAATGAACATATCTTCAGGAATTTCTTCACCATTTCTGAAAATCTTCTTCATCTTCTTCTTTAAGAAGTAGCATTTTACTTTGTCAGCGTCAGCTCTAGCTACATCAGCATTACTATCATAAACCGTCAAATTCCCTTCCCGATCAAATAAATAATCGGTATAAGAAGTTCGTCCTGCAACACTTTTAGTCACGATTACCTTAGCTAAGGTGCTACTTTGATCTTTGTAAGCAAAATAGAAGTAAATCGTTTCCTTGTAATTTTTATAAGGAGGGAATGGCTGATCTAACACATTGAGCGTTACCGAGTGTGTGTGATACAATCCTTTTCCAATATCCTCATTTACCTTTGTATTGCGTTCATTCACTGACTGCAAATCCAGTTCCTGAGCGTTTACAAGGCCCATCATGGTAAATGATAGAAAGCAACATAACAAGAATATCTTTTTAAACATTGCTATTGTTTTATGGTGTTAATGAATAGATTAATAAATATGATATATTATGTATCATGTGTAATTTTAGGCAATATCAATGTTTTATTGTTGAATTCCTAAAATTGATGGGATTTGATTGGACTATACTAAATCAAAATACAAATATAGCTCCTAATTAAGACTTTCAGAAAAAAGTAATGAATTGTTTCTATTTACGTTATAGAAAAAGGGTGATTTATAGAGATCATTAGCAAGACTATATGCATACACCTATTTTTTTGGTACAATAATTGATTTATGCGAGTTTTAGAATACAATTTAACTATGAAAAAATATATCCTGATACTAGGCTTTATACTAATGCAGCAGTTCCTTTTTGCACAAGATATTATTGTGAGTGGAAAGGTAATAGATAACAATAAGGAAGAGGGGGTGCCTTTCGCCAATATTGGTATAGCAGGGGAAGCAGTTGGTACAGTTACAAATTTAAGGGGAGAATATGAGTTACATATCCCACCAGCATTACAAAATGGGTCGATTGTAGTTTCTTGTATTGGGTATGATAATCAGGAATACGTTATTAGTGACATTTCTAATCCACAGTCGTTTAATATCGAATTAGTTCCTCGTACTTATGTCCTAAGTGAATTTGAAGTAAGACCTAAAGAATTGACTGCTAGAGAGATTGTCGAAATTGCCATAAGACGGATTCCAAACAACTATATTTCGAAACCCTATGCAATGGATGGCTTTTATCGAGAATTTTTTGAGGAAAATAAAGAATATGTCGCTTTTGCAGAGGCTGCGGTAAAAATTTATGATCCTGCGGGTTATGGGGCAATCAAACCTAAACCAAAGGAATTAATCACCCTAGAACAGATTAGGATTAGTGATATTAAAAATCAGGGTGATTATGTATTGTATATTGATATTAACTATGCATTAAGGGGAA
Source organism: Bacteroidota bacterium (assembly GCA_020628015.1). Classification (GTDB taxonomy): domain Bacteria; phylum Bacteroidota; class Bacteroidia; order Chitinophagales; family UBA2359; genus JAHDFT01. The sequence goes on along the minus strand of JAHDFT010000020.1, from coordinate 4,624 downwards.
ATGTTGTCAGAAATAGGGATTTTTGGAAGCGATTCAGCAAAAAAAATCGTTTTGATGTTGTAGATGTTCGAGTAGATAGTTTGACTTATTATGATAATGACTTGGTATATAGCATCAGTTATAAAATGGATAGTGAACGTAGTGGGAATTATGAGGGGAAATTATTTATTAGAACTAAAGACTATGCTGTTTTAAGGGTGGAATTGAATGCAATCAATTTATTGAAAGGAAGGATTGTGAATGGTGCGCCACACAAATCTCGTTCTATTATGACTTATAGAGAACATGATAACAAATTGTATTTGAACTATGTTAATGCTAGTCATGAGGTCATTTATGATTTTAGAGAACAAAGATATTATCTCAACTTCTTTTCTGAACTACAAATCAGTAATATTCAAACCAAAAATATCAATAAAGATTTTGTCTATAAAAGAGCGGAAGAAAAAAGTATTTTCTACTTACCTAGATACCGTACCTATGACCCAGACTTTTGGTTAGATTATAATCTCTTCTTTGATTCACCAGATAATGCTCAAATTATTGCTGATTTAGAAAATAAACGACCTTTGGATACCCAATTTAGGGCAAATGGAAAATTAAAAATTGATAAAATTTTACGTAAACCAACAGAGCTAAAGAAAAGTAAATACGAGCCAGGAGCAAGTAACTGATAATCTGTATGTTGGGGATTTAATACGGGGAGTAGATACTAAGCAGGAAAGAAAAATTATAAACTGTTTGGGATCGACTCTCCTACAAAAAAAATCAAACAGTATTAAACGTTAATCTTTAGGCAAGGTCTGAAAAGGCAACTTAGGGTTAGTAAGTGTTTGATTTTGGTATAATCCCGGGATATACCTTTTTTATTTAGAGGTTTGTTTTTTATCGAAGCAAAACACCTACTTTACCAAAGTTAAAAAGCTCAACTAGTAGACTAAATATATAGACCTGCATTATTTTTGATTTTTCTTATTGGAAGAACTATCTTTGACCAGCCTTTATCTAATTAGTAAAGCATATTTATTTAAATCAAAAGTTCATATCTTAAAAATTGCTCCAAACATTTGTTCATTACGGCTTCCACTTCATTGTGCCATTCTTCTTTGCACAAATATTTTTTCCTAAAAAAGTTCGTTTAGCTTATCTACTAATGGTCTTGACCATGCTGGTCGATTTAGATCACCTTATTGCCAATCCTATATTTGACCCTCATCGTTGCAGCGTGGGCTTTCATCCTTTGCATTCCTTTCCCATGCCTTTCGTTTATCTAATCTTATTCTTCATTCCTAAAACTCGAATCATTGGTTTGGGGCTGGTTTGGCATATGATAACAGATACTTTAGATTGTATCTGGATGTGTCATAAATGTATAGATTGTATCTTAGATTTTACCGATTGGCGATTTTGGTGGACCATTGGGCAGCGGCTTTTTGGATGTTGATAATGGAAATAGGGAGGATAAAAAATACAGTAATGCCCTAAATAGGACATTACTGCTTATTGATTATATAGTAAAATGACGTGTTGCGAATTGGATTTTTTAAGTTATATCGTAAGTTGGTTTATCGAATATTTTCAAATATTGATTGGAGTATTTAACTTCTAGAAGGATATGTTCCTTCTAAAGCAATAATATAGTTGATAGCAAGATAAGGAGGGCGGTTTTCATGACCTTGATCACCACCAGTATTAGAAGTTCCACCACCAATAGCATCAGCTGCCATATTGACAAGATTCGCTTGCTCATTACTATATAACCTTGCTCCACCTATATAGTTATTCTCAGGAGTACTTAGCATAGCAGTTCCTGTGCTGCCTTTCAAAGTCATACTAGCTGAATGATTATGTGATGGAATTTCATTAGTAGTAAGGGTAACTGTTTCCTGACCTCCTCTTTCTCCTTCTCTATAACTACTTAATCCTGGTCCTTGTCCAGTATGTATAGGCGCACGGCCACGCAAATCAGGCAGCGCAAAAGTAGTTCTGCCATCTCCACCGTAAATTGTTCCTAGAATGGAGAATAAAGCTTGGTGTTGCTCAATAGAAAGTATTTGTCCACTACAAAATGCCCAGCCCCTTGGCGCAAAATTTCCAGCAAAGATCATGACTTGCCCTATAAAAGGTTCCATAGTGTTTATATTTTTAAATGGTTATGAGATAAAATGTTATCACAGGTTAGTTAGTAACAAGCAAAAAATAAATTAGGCCTATTTGTTCGGTTAATTTGTGGCTAGACGAGGCAAAAAACGTAGGCGATGCGAGCATCGGCGAGGCTTTTTAACGAAGTATAGCAGCAAATTAAACAACAAAATGTCGGTTTATTTTTTAGCTGTTACTTAGCTATTAATTAATCCCTAGATGGGTACATTCCTTGCAAAGCTATAATGTAATTTACTGTCCCATATGGAGGTCGATTTTCATGTGGTTGGTCGCCTCCAGTATTAGAAGTCGTGCCACCAATCGCATCAGCTGCCATATCAACAAGACCTCCTTGGTCATTACTATATACTCGCACTCCACCTGGATAGTTGTTTTCAGGTGTAGAGAGATCAGCCGTCCCTGTACTCCCTCGAAGTTTCATATTTGCACCATGATTGTGCGATGGCATTTCATTAACGGTAAGTGTTACACTTTCAGCACCTCCTCTTTGTCCCAATTGATAGTTACTCAATCCTGGTCCTGAACCTGATGACCCACCGACATGTACAGGCACCCGGCCACGTAAGTCAGGCAAAGCAAAAGTGGTTCTGCCATCTCCTCCATAAGTAGTTCCTAAAATGGAAAATAGAGCAGAATATTGAGAGATAGGCAATAATTGCCCATTACAAAATGCCCAACCTCTTGGAGCATAGTTGCCTCCAAACATAGTGATTTCACCAAGTGTTGGATCACTAATAGACGACCCATTAGGTGGTGGGCTAGATGTTAGAGAGGTAGAAAATCCAATCCCCAACAAAAGAATTGTCATAATACTCGCTCCTAGTAAAAAATTTCTCATAGTAGATATTTTTAAATTAAATGAGTTTATTTTCTATATAAAAAGATATTTCTTATCTAGATTAGGGAAATCAATAACAGAAAGTTTATGTATTTAAATTGGTAGAAATTGAAAAATAAAGGAGGTGAAAAACAAGATGTGGTGGTAGAGAAATTATTTATTGTTTGTAACTAAATTAGGCAACTATGCTTTGGTAGAGAAATGAAAATAATAAAGAAATCAACAAGTAATGTTTAGTAAATATAAATAAATTATTGTTAAAGTTTAGAACTTTATGCAAAAAAGTAAAAATTTATTTATTTATAAATTATTTCAATTCTAATGTGCTGACTTTTTTTTCGCCCTATTACCTACTATAGATATTTTGAAATATATTGTATATTGTTTCGTGATACTCTGATAGTAATCACTACACTTCATTATTAGTAATAATGACTCACGAATAAGATTTTAAGCATTATGGATCAGCAAATTTCAAATAATATTGATAATCAAAATTCATCAAATAAGCCTCAATGGTTAAAAGAATTAGAGGCACAATCTTGGCAGGCGGAATTAATTGCTTCTGGTTTGGCGATTTATGGTTCTATTGCTATGGGTGACTATTTAAATAGTTTTTTGGAAACCTTATTGCCTTTATTTTCTGATAGCATACTCAACAAACTCAAATATGTCTTCATTTATCTTTTTATGGTGCAAGTCTTTTTGGTATTAAGTTTTATTGGGCATTTAACATTACGCATATTATGGGCTGGATTTTTGGGCTTGAGTTCCGTTTTTCCTGATGGCATAAAGATTTCAGAAAACTCAGGCTATACGCTTAGTTTTTTACAAAAAGTGCAAAAGGAATTTGGAGATTTGGCTACCTATTCCCTTAAATTAGATGATTACTGTAGTATTATTTTTTCTATTCTTTGTTCTATGGTTCTTGCCATATTGAATATTGCTTTATGGGTACTTATTTCGATCATTCTTTCTGAATTAATTAATCATTTTATTCTACCAGGTTTGGGTGATATAATAATGTATATTTTTATAGTTCTCCTTTTCCTCTGTACAATATTGGTGTATCTCATAACTAATGGATCATTCAAAACAAGTGAATTTGCAGAAAAGTATGCCTATAAAATTAGCAAATCGCTCTCAAAAGCAATGTATTTTTTAGCTTATCGACCAGTAAATTATGTCACATGGGTAAGTCGAACAAACATGAGTGGAAAGCAATTTGTTTTTGCTTCTTTTGCATTCATTTTAACTACCTCATTGATAGCTGGTTTTTGGTATGGAGAACATATCAATTCTCTTGATTCTAGAAGTTATTATTATATGAATTATTTACCCTCAAGAACCAATCATCTCAATTATTTGGATCAGATTGATGATAATGAAGATAGACTACTTAGACCAGCTATTCAATCTAGGGAAATTAGCGATAAATATATTAAGTTGTTTATTCCTAAATATAAGCGAGATGCAAGTTTCAAAATTGAATTGTGTGGAGAATGGGAAGCCCCAAAAGATAAGGATTTAGAAAGATTTGAAAAACGCAAACTAGAAGAACAATTTGATGTGGATTGCGCCCAAAAATATTTTCAGATTGCTATTGATGGGGCGGTTTATCCT
>JAHDFT010000490.1 GCA_020628015.1 Bacteroidota bacterium | reverse complement strand
AAAAATAATTGGCTGCCATTTTGTTGATTGGGCAATAGTTGACCCAATTTCCTGCCCTCATAACTGTAGTATTCCATTTGACCAATATTGCTTTTTTGAGGCTTATTAATAGTTAATATGTTGGATGTTGTGGAGTTGATCATGTTTGGATGAAGGGAATAAGGAAAATCTGTTTTACCAGAAGACTGTTCGCTATTTATGGTTACTGTTGTCGAAGTGTGACAACCTTGTTCATTTTTAGCAAGAATTTCATAATCACCAGCCGCTAAACCTGTAAACAAACCTGAATTTTGCCAATTTAAACCGCCATCAATGGAATAAAGGGTGTTGCGATACGAACTGCCTTTTAATATAAGCAAAACCGCTCCGTCTGCACTAGTAGGAGAGCTGGCATCTGCTTGCCATATTACTTTTAGAGCTAGTGTATTATAGACACCAAGTTTAATTGGGCGACGTTTTTTGACCTCGCACCCATTCGCATCAACCACTTTAATAGTATACAAACCAGGTGGTAGCTTATTGAAAATAGGAGATGCTTGGCTAATGTGATCATTTAATATATAAGTATAGGGATAAGTACCGCCATTGACATTGGTGACTTCTATTACGCCATCTGCCATGCCAGAGCAAGTCGGGTGGATCACTCGAGTTTGCCCAATGGTGAGTGGATTAGGTGTAGTAAGGGTAACTAGAAGCGGTTCGAGTGTACCACAAGCATCTTGTACAACAAATGCATAAGTTCCAGCCCCTAAATCATTCAATTGATTAGCAGCTAGGGTATCCCACACATCATATTGATTGCGATAGCCAAATAAATAAGGCGGACAACCACCATCAGCCATTAATGCAACACTTCCATCTTTACTAGACGGACAAGTTGGCATAATGACCGTCGTAGCTGAAAGGGTTAAAGGCAATACCTCATTTACCTTGATCCAATAATCCTCCACTTCTCCTTCAATCATCTCAGGACAAGCATCACTAGCAGGTAAATCAGTAGTGAAAATAACCCGCATCAAGCGTTCACCAAATGGCATACTAGAGTCTATCGTGATTTCATCCGAAAAAGCATCTCCATAAGTGGCTCCAGATTGATAAACCAATTCATTGGTTTCAAAGGTACCGCTTTGGTCATGGTCGATATAAATGCTGTAATATCTTGCTGTAGTATTGGTAGATGCTGTTTCAATCGTAAATGGATAGCTTTGACCAGAGTTGACTTGTAGGACAGTATCTTTGGTGAAAGAAGCAAAACCATCATTATTTCTTGTAGAAAATTGATAATCACCGATTTTAAAATGATCAATATAAGTATTGCCTGTATGGTTAGTTGTATCTGGTAGGCAATAGGTATAAGGCAATACGTAAACTGTTGTAGAAAGTCCTTGGACAGGAAGTATAGTGCCATCTTTTGTTTGAATAGATGCATTTTTAATGCTAATTGTTAATGGCTCATAGTTATCAGCTAAGAGATTGGAGCTTCTTAGATTCCCACCATTATAATCTTGTGTGACTATTCGTAGTATTGGGTGAATGGCAATAATACACCCAACCTCACAAGTCGTTCCATGTATATCTACATCGCCTATACCAACAATAATCCTTGTCAAGCCAATATCTATAGTTTTTACATCTGCGAATGAGAAGTCTTTATAATAAGCCTGCATATCTTGTGATCTAATTCCAAAAGAAGAATGAGCAAAAAAACCTTCTGCACCAATAGCTAAATTGCTACTATAATCTACCTCAAAATTCAAAAAATAGGCTTCAATAGCTTGGAAAGGATTATCTATATCTTCTAGTATAATTTCATATAAAGCTATTGTATTATTGTTATCCATATAACCTATAAACTCAGGTCTCAATTGGATATTACTGCTGCTTAATCTACTACTAGTAGGAGCTGTTCCGCCTATAAGTTTATTGTAGTTTTGATAAACAACCGCTAAATCTGCTAAATCAACAAGACCATCTCCATTACAATCCGCATATTTTTTATCATTTAAATTAGGAACTAAGCTGCTGCCCCAATCTGGACCAGTAAGCTGATAAAAGGGAGTGCCATTTCCATTAGGACGAACTGGACCAGTTGCACCTATAGCCTGTCCCACACAAAATAAATCTAGAAAATTGACCTCACCATCCAGGTTGCAGTCTCCTGGAAACAGACAACCCAAACCTCCACCAGAACAACTAATTGCGGTTCCATTTTCATAAGCTCCCATATCAGGATTTGTACCTGCTGGATTTGGTCTTAAAAATAAGTCTAAATCATTTGTCAAACTACTACTAGGATCAGCAGTAGCAATACATGGACTGCTATCTTGCAAATGATAATCCTCATTAGCCGCATCCACAAAGAAAGGAGCAGCGTCTATATTATTCGTTCCTACAAATCCACCTTCGATATTGGAGTACTGAACCGTTATATTAGGATTAGAACTAGAATTGATTTCTTCAAGAGTTGCTGTATTTCTAATAATACTATTGCTAATGGTTAAATCCGTATTATTTAAATCAAGCGTATAGTTACAATTATTATCAGCAAGGGTGCAGTGATCTAGTGTCATACTTCCATCCGTACCTGAATTATTAAAATCTTGTATAGTACTAGGGGTATTGTGCTTATAAATTAAAGTATTAGCAAGATTTAGATTGACTTGGTTGGCGGCATAAATGGCTCCTGCATTATTAGCGGTATTGCTTTCCATAATAGAAGCACTAATATTGAGCGTGGTTAAAGTGGTGGAGTGGGATATGGATAGTCCACCTCCTGTAACATCTGCATTATTATTCCGAATACTGGTGTTTTCAATATTTAGTGTTCCTTCAATAAAATAAACGCCACCTCCTCTATTGGCTTGATTTCCTTCAATAATGCAATCTCTAATAATTCCATTCGTGAGGTTTTGAGCATAAATTCCTCCACCTTCAGCACCTAGCGTTAATAGTACTGTTGTATTATTTCTAATTAAACAACTTTGTACAATAGGAGAACCACCAGATAAATTGATTCCTCCTCCATTGGTATAATTATTTTCACCAGTATCACCCGTCACACAGTCCTCAACAATTAAATTATTGAGTAAGACATCAGAGGTACTCATAGAAATCCCCCCTCCTAAATTATTAAATCCATTTCTGACGGTAAAGCTTTCGGCTACGGTGCCTAATGCTAGGTCAATACCGACCAGTATATCTGTAGTACTTTGACCATCCAAAACGGTCATCGTTCGATTGCCTGTATATACCCAACTGGCATCATAGCTACCTCTCAATACCGTTCCACTTTTGAGTCGAATATCCTGTGTTAATAAATAAGTCCCTTCTTGTACAAAGACAGTATCTCCCACACAAGCATTATCTATGGCATCTTGAACGTCATTGTAAGGGTTGAGTAGGGAGCCATCTCCTGCAGGTGATCCAAGTGTTGCGGATACATATTGATTGCCGCAGGCGAGTGCCTGTTGATGAAAAAAAAGATGGACTAGGCATAAGAAACATGAAATCAGAAAGCTGCTAATCGTTTTCATAAGTTATTTTTAAGGTTTTTGTGTCCTAGGTATTTTGAGTGCTGTATTGGATGAATAAAAATGCTTCTTTGACAAATCCCGTGATTTATAAACTTAGTCTAGTAGTTCGTTAAACTTGACAGGTCGCTCCGATGGAGCTTAAAATATTTCT
>JAHDFT010000489.1 GCA_020628015.1 Bacteroidota bacterium | reverse complement strand
CTTTGTTAAAACTTTAAAATCATTAGAAAGATAGAGCATGAGTTTAGAAATAAGAAAACATAAATTAATAGAATACATTATTAACTTAGATGATGAGGCATTAATCAGTAAATTAGAACAATTACTTTATAGTAAAGAAGAAGGAGGGAGTGTGCTATTCAGTTTAATGAAACCAATGAGAGAAAAACTGGATATAGAAGCGTTAATGAAAGAACAAAACTATAAACATCCATCAAAGGAACTCCTTGACCAGATTATAGAAGAAGCAGATATTGAGGAGTCTATAGAGGAATTATTAGAGATGATTTAATGATAGTGGAACTAATTATAAGCTATCAAATTTCCAGTATAGAAAAAGTATCTAATTAATAAAAAATAATTGTTACACAGTTATCTTTGGATATATTTGTAATGATATAAAGCTGTATATCTACATTGGACTTTTTAATAATACCTAGCATTTTAATCAAAAGTAATAATTTTTGATTGTAATGAATATAAATAATTGTTTTACAATTCAAACTCAAAAGATGACTACAAAGAATTTTAAAAGGAAACGTAAAAGTTTTTCCTTATGGCAAATAGTAAAACTTACGTTATCATTTGTAATGCTTATCTTTTTAATACAATCGTGTAATGTTAAGGCTAAATGGGAATGTGAAAGGATTTTGAATCACACTAACCAAATTGAAATTGTCTTTAAGGATGCTAATCAATCAGTTAAACTCAATGAAAAAGAAATTGAGGTTTTCAAAGAAATTTTAAGACGAGATATTAAAACAAATAGTCAAAAAGAGTTCACTCCTGATATTGAGCTTAGATTAATGAATGATGATGAAAAAATTGGGGAGATTTTAGTAAAGGAAAATCGTGATCAACCACATGTCAATTTTTGTTCAACAGAATTAAATTTTGGATTTCAGTTAAATTATCAAATTGGTCGATTTTTAGCTGAAATGAGAAGTAGTAAAGTCGATTATACCATTCTTTATAATAAGTGATAAAATTTAAAGTGATGTTTCATAAACAATGTCAATTATATTTTCTAGTCTTGCTATTAGCTATTTTTATAAAAGTAGATATTTATGCTCAAGATACCTCAAAAGCCAATGAATCATATGAGATTGTTGAAATTTATATTTGGGGTTATCCTATGTCTTATAATGATTGGAATGTTGGATGTATAAAGGCTTTACAGCAAAAATATGGCTTTACAGAAGTTGGTGTAGGAGGCTGTGTTGTGGATGGAAAGGAGCTTAAAAAATGGGAAAAACACAATAAGAAAGCCAATAAGAAAATGGAAGAAAGGCATGGTGAAAATTGGAGAGTGAAATATTATGACGAGTATAAGGGTTGTAAAATTACAATGGAGGTACTTGAGCCAGAGCTGCCAGAGGAAATGGAGGAGTGAGATTAGATCACTTATGTCTCACAGTTTGTAATTTTCTTCTCTTAAAACGACCTTATGGATTTTGGCGTTAAGAAATCCATAAAGTCTTGATTTTTGCTTCTTTGCATCAAGGCAAAGAAGATTCAGTAGTGATCAAGGGAAACAATAAATGATTTACGGTCAAATCTATATTTTCCGAAGTATTAAGTAAGTATGATTCAAGCCCTACCAAACCACCAACCTTTCCCCACTCCCAACAAAACCCCCATCCACACCAATCAATCGACAAAAATAAACCCCACTATCCAAATCCCCAATAGCCACCAAATGATTCGTTTGGGAAGGCGAGAGACTCGGACTAGCCACCAATCGACCATTCACATCATAAATATGCATCCCAACCGCCTGATGATGACTAGCTAAAGTTAATTGCACCTGCACCTGATTTTGCGTTGGATTAGGATAAAGCTTAAAAGACTCGGAGCCATCAATATAATTAGGTGTTTCTTCCAAGCCAACAGCGGTCAAAGCTTCAATGACCGCAAAAGCTGCATTCACCCGTCCATAACCCAATTCCTCCGACCAAGTACCATGAACACCAGTTGAATCATAAGCATAACCACCCACCTTATCCGCAGATTTACAAAGGATATGTTGAGCCTGTTGGCTACTCAAATCAGGATTGACTGACAAGATCAAGGCCATTACCCCAGCCGCATTCGGACAAGCCGCAGAGGTGCCATTAAAAGTATTCGTATAATTATTGATTTGATAACCTTTGGCACCAGTCGCATCTGTAGTGGTAATCTTAACACCAGGTGCTGCAATCAATAAGTCTTTACCGAAATTACCTGCCCATTCCTCTGCATCACAAGAACCATCAAATTTCCGTTCATCACACATACTCGTCGCATTGACGGCAATGGCTTCTGGTAAACTACTCGGCCAAATCGGGCGACGACCTTCATTTCCACTAGAAAACAACATCGGTACGCCCAAACCAGAGCGACCATGAGCAGCAGCTTCGGCAATGGCTTGTTCGGTGACTTGTGGTTCACCAGGAAGTAGGGCAAAAAGATAGTCTGGAAAACCCCAAGAATTACTCATCACATCCGCATCCCCTTCCTGCCATGCCCAACTAATCGCTGATGCCATCCAATCACTAGTAGAAAAGGGGAGAATGGTGGTAATGGTATCTACATAATAAAATACTCGAATCGGCACTAAGCTACAATCATAAGCAATGCCTGCGATGCCTTGCTCATTATTTGCTTCAGCAGCTAAAATCCCTGCACAAGCCGTTCCATGTCCATCCTCTGCGTAGCGAAAAGCCGCATAGCCCTTCGTATCTCCTCCTGTAGCATCAAATCCAGCCACTAAATTTTTCTGTAAATCTACATGGTTGGTATCTACACCAGAATCCAATACCGCAATGCGAATGTCTGGATCACCTGTGGTAATCGACCAAGCCGAAACGACATTCATATCTGCCCCCTTAGTTCCATTCCATTGATTAGCATTGCCCTCATTTTGCAAACTCCATTGAAATTGAAAAAGTGGATCATTAACTGTGGTAACGCTAGGATTGAAGAGGTAATTGGCTTCTGCATAAACAAAAAGCCCTGACGCTTCTAATGACCAAGCAATATCCAAAGCATTATAGCAAGTAGGCTGTTGATAGCGAAGGACATAAACATCTTGTAAAAAGCGATGAGACTCTATATCCACCATCATTTCATTTCCAATTGCTTTTTCCAATATAGCCAAATCCGTATCCGCTTTTAAACGAACAAAAACTTCCTCCAAAATCCCTATTCCTGCACTTTCTGGCGTTTTCAAATAAGGCTGGATCGACTGTACTCCTAATAGGCTTTCTATATTTGCCTTTGCTCCCTCATAATCCGCTCCTTGAAGCAAACGAACAACCATAAAAGACTGTTCTTCAAATTGCCAATGCTCATGAATCGGGCGGAGACCCTCGATATTTCTAAGATGGGGCATTGACTGTGTTTTCATTGCCGTCGAGCTAAAATGAACGATGAATTTGCTACGGTCAATATGTGCCGAATATTTATCTTGATGTGTGGTAATGATGGAGGCACTTACAATTATAGGCATCAATAACAAAGAAAGAAGATATAGTAAGAGGTATTTCATAGGATCTTATTAAAAGGGGATTGTGATGAATTGGTTTTTGTAAGGAACAAGTGAAAAATAAAAAGTTATTTTTTTACTGTTCCTAACTAAGGTTATGTATTTCTTAGTTTTTCTTTTCTTGAAGCGACCTTATGGATTTTAGGTAAAATGTTTCAAAAATCC
>JAHDFT010000488.1 GCA_020628015.1 Bacteroidota bacterium | reverse complement strand
GTTAAATTTATCCATCAAAATGAGGAAATTATTTTTTTACTGTTACTTAGATGTTAATCCATTCAAATAATGCAACGATTCTCCACCAAACAGCACTATTAATATCAGATCACATTTGCTATGAGTTTCAAAGATGCAATTGATTCGACAAGACTTCCTCAACACATTGCCATTATTATGGATGGTAATGGCCGATGGGCAAAAAAACGAGGTAAGCAAAGGGTTTTCGGACATATGAACGGGGTAAAATCTGTTCGCATGGTGACGGAAACCTGCGCTCGTTTAGGAGTTTCCCATTTAACCCTATATGCTTTTTCTACAGAAAATTGGGGGCGACCTAAAGCTGAAGTATCTGCTTTAATGGAGTTATTGGTGCGTTCACTTCGTAAAGAAACCAAAGAGCTAGATAAAAACGATATTCGTTTAAATGCAATTGGCAATCTTAATGCCCTTCCTAAAAGAGTGCATAATGCCTTATTGGATGCGATTGATTTGACCAAGAACAACCAACGAATGACACTAACTCTAGCTCTAAGTTATAGTTCTAGATGGGAAATTACCCAAGCCATTCAAAAAATAGTGGCTGATGTACAAAATAACCAGTTGGATCAGACACAAATAGAGGAATCAACTATTGACCAATATCTAACCACCAAAAATATTCCTGATCCTGAGCTAATGATTAGAACAAGTGGAGAATGTAGAATCAGCAATTTCTTACTCTGGCAAATGGCCTATACAGAACTGTATTTTTGTGATAAATTTTGGCCAGAATTTGATAAAGAAGATTTATATCAAGCAATTGTGAGCTATCAAAGAAGAGATAGAAGATTTGGAAAGTTATAATCAGAGCTTCGTCTACTAATTATACCTCATGTAACCATTTCATTTCATCAATTGCCTGATAAAGCAAACTGATAAATATATGAATCATCATTTTTTGAAATATAGCCTACTGCTTTTGAGCTTGTTTTTCCTAACATCAACAACAATGATGGCACAGGAGAAACTTGACGATAGTCCACTATTCGACTATAATCAACCCAAAGTATATGAAGTAGGAGGAATCACCATTACTGGCACAGAATACCTTAATGAAGACATTTTGGTACGCCTTTCTGGTCTTGGTGTAGGCGACAAAATTAGTGTTCCAGGAGAAGACATTCCAAAAGCCATCAAAGCCCTTTGGAAGCAAAAATTATTTGCTGATGTAAAAATCTATGCTACAAAGGTGGTTAATAATGTGATTTTCCTAGAAGTATCAGTCAAAGAACGTCCTCGCTTATCAAAATATAAATTTAATGGGGTCAAGAAAACAGAGGAAGACGAATTGAGAGACCGCCTACTCCTTAGACGTGGACGCATCGTAGATGAAAACTTGCGAAATAGGACTGTCAATTCTGTTAAGAGCTACTATATTGACAAAGGATTTTTAAATGTCCAAGTCGAAACCAAGGATAAAATTGACGAAGAGTTTAGCAATACCATTATTTTGACTATTGATGTCAATAGAGGCAATAAAATCAAAATCAATGAGATCATTGTCAATGGTAATGATCAAATTCTTTCTCGAAAGATTAGAAAGCAAATGAAGGAGACAAAGGAGCGTACTAGGGTTAATCCAGAAGCTCCACTCATCTTTTTCAATGATATGAAGAAAGCTAAAATCGGAGATGTTTTAGGAAATCTATCGCCAGCCGAAGCCCTCCAATACATAGACGAAAATGTAATGAGAGTTACTTTATTCAAACAATCCAAATTCCTAGAAGAAAAATACGATGAAGACCTCAAAGCCATTATTGCCTTGTATAATGAAAAGGGCTATAGGGATGCTCGTATTGCAAGTGATTCCATGTATTTTGTTAATGATAAAGCAATTAATCTAGTACTTAATGTAGAAGAAGGGCAACAATATTACTTCAGAAATATTGAATGGAAAGGCAACAGTAAATATACAGATAAACAACTAGATGCGATATTGGGGATTAAAAAAGGAGATGTTTACAATCAAACAGCATTGCAGATGCGTCTTTTTATGGACCCTAACGCCAATGATGTGAGTTCTTTGTATATGGATGATGGTTATTTATTTTTCCAAGTGAATCCAGAGGAGCAAATGATTGAAGGAGATTCTATCGACCTTCAATTGAATGTCTATGAAGGGGCACAGGCAACGGTAAATAAGGTGATTATTTCTGGTAATTCAAAAACTCATGAGCATGTGATTAGACGAGAACTTCGATCCCTTCCAGGTACTAAGTTCAGTCGTTCAGATATTATTCGTTCTCAACGAGAAATTGCTGCTTTAGGGATGTTTGACCCAGAGCAAATCCAAATTAACCCAATCCCTAACCCTGCTAATGGAACGGTTGATATTGAATACAAAGTAACAGAAAAAGCCTCCGATCAATTGGAATTGTCTGCTGGATGGGGACAAGGAGGAATTGTTGGTTCACTAGGGGTTTCTCTAAACAACTTCTCACTCAGAAATGCCTTCAATAAAGGCGGATGGCAACCAATCCCTAGTGGAGATGGACAAAAATTAGCCCTTCGCTTCCAATCAACAGGAAGTCAATACCAAGCTTTGACAGGTTCTTTTACAGAACCTTGGTTAGGAGGTAAAAAACCGAATGCCCTTTCTGTCGCTATATTTACCCAAAGGCAATGCTTCAACTGCTTTTCAATTCAAAATCGAATAGTGGATGAGGAAGATCGGCAACAGTTAATGATTTATGGAGGAACAATAGGAATAGGACAAAGATTACGTATTCCTGATGATAACTTTATTCTAAGAACGGAATTGAGTTATCAACATTATCGCCTTAATAATTACAATTTTGATTTTATTATTAATGATGGGGTATCCAATGACTTGAATTTTAGAGTAGAATTATCCCGTTATTCTATAGATCAACCTATCTTTCCAAGAAGTGGATCTAATATTATGCTTTCCTTACAGATTACCCCACCTTACTCGCTCATTAGTGGTCGAGAATTGAATAGTATACAATCTTTATATAAATGGGCAGAATATCACAAATGGAAATTTAAAGCAGAATGGTTTACTTCTATTGTAGGTAATTTGGTATTGAGAACTTCTGCCAAAATGGGCTTAATGGGCTTCTATAATAATAAAATCGGCTACTCGCCATTTGAACGTTTTCAATTGGGAGGAGATGGTTTAGCGGCTAATTTTGGTTTATATGGAAGAGACATTATCGGATTAAGGGGCTACCAACCAGAACATATTAGCTCTAATCCAAACTCAAATCAAGGTGATCCTTTTTATAGTAAATATACTTTGGAATTGCGTTATCCATTAACCCTAAATCCTTCTTCAACAGTGTATGCATTGGCTTTTGTTGAAGCGGGTGATAGCTGGGGTAGTTTCAAAGAATTCAATCCATTCCAGTTGAAACGCTCTGCTGGTCTTGGTTTACGTATCTTTTTACCTATGTTCGGCACACTTGGATTTGATTATGCACTTGGTTTCGATAAACCAGGCATTAACCAAGAAAACTTAACAGGTGTTTCGGGCTTCTTAAATCGTTTTGCGGAATTCCATGTTATTCTTGGTGTAGAACCAGAATAAAAAATCTAATTCTTCGATCAACCGAACATTACTGAATGGTAGTGTTCGGTTGATGCATTTTGCTATTCACCCCATTAGGAACAGTCAAAAAATAATTGTAGCATTTTGATTGATAAATTTAACCCTATA
>JAHDFT010000487.1 GCA_020628015.1 Bacteroidota bacterium | reverse complement strand
ATTGCTTTTGCCCCTTCAGGGCTAGAATAAAAGATATATCATGCCAAAGATAAACCCACCCTCAAATATCTTAGAACTAGGAATTTATCTATCAGCTTAGAGGAATTCGAGCTTATTTTATGGATTACTGTTTACTAATCCTTTTCACCCATTTTCGCTGTCCATCAAATAATTCTAATAAATAAATACCATCTGGCAGCGTTTCAATATTCAAATTATGAATGCGTTGTAATTCCCCAGTTATAGGCAGTTTTTCTTCTACTAATTGCTGTCCCACTACATTGAATAATCTCAGCGATAAAGCCTGATTTTCAAAACCATGTAGCTCTATTTGATATTGACCATTACTAGGATTGGGGTACAAACTAAATAAACGGTAACCCAATTCGGTTTCAATAGCCGTATCAATGGAATCTGGACGATCTTGATAAACAGAGAAGTCATAATTGATGCTACTACCAAAATCCGCCCCAAACTCCTTGATAAAATTACCTGTACTATCTCGAACAGCAAAGGAACCAAAGCCGAAATCATAACCAATCTGTGCCCAATACCAGAAATACAGCCCATCTCCGCCACTATCCAATAATTCTAATGAATAACAACCCTCGAATAACTCTATTTCATCATCATATTCGGTTTGATCTTTTAAATTATTACGGGAAAGAATGGGTGTACCTAACTGATTTTTAAGGGTATAACTATTGTCACCTGCTTGTTTGTTGGTTAACATATAAATCGAAATCGGCCCCTCCAAACGATCTGTTTTATTAAAGGGAGAGCGATATTCATTGTTTTGAGGGTTTTGATCTTCTCCATAAATAGACTTCACCTTCACCCAAAACTCAGGATTTTCTTCTTCTGTAAGCCAAAAATCAATAGCATCTGTAGGTAAGGTCAGTTCTGTTTTTTCATTAAATTGTAGATCGGTTCCTGCAAAGTAAGTTTGGCTACCGCCACCTGTCACCCCATATTCAAACTCCAAAATGGATAGGGGAGTGGTGCCATTATTTTGAATCACTACCACAGGATTATTACAAGAAGGATTGATGCGGTCATATTCGACCTTATTGGAAGGCTTGATCACATCTACAATAGATATATCTAGCTCAAAATTAGGCTCATCATAGGTAACTAATTGTACAGAAGTACGATAATTAGACTCACTAAGGTCGCTATCTGCTTCAATACCATAATCTAGGCTAATGGTTTCTCCTGCTACAACAAGTGGAGTTAATTCAAATTCCTGTACATCTGTTGCCATACCTGGACACCAGCCAGCTCGGTCAAAAATCCAGGTGCCACCTTGTGGGTAAACAGGATTATCGCCACATTTTTTCCAGCCTTCCCATTGAAACTCTTTTTCTCCTCCATTGAGATTGACGAAATGTTGTTGCGGTACAAATTCTCCCCTTGCTCCATGTCCAGTCATTGCGGCACGTACTTTATAACTACTAGCAGTAGGGTCAAGTAGGATGTCTCTTGGTTCAAAGAGTCGATCCTCGACAATGGCTTCATAACCTCGCCCATACCACACTTCATTCGATCTATTAATCGGCCAAATCTGTTGAATGCTTTTTACATTTCTAGCAGGTGTCCCTTTAATAAATAAGAAAGTAATGCCATATTCCTCCTGATAATTACCCACCCCTTCGATAGACAATTGCTTATTGCCTTTTAATATAGGGGCAAAGTCAGTTACATCAAAAGTCCACATTTTACCATCTGGGCCTAGATCCAAGCCATTGCCATAAGGGGTAATGAAGGAGAGCAATTCAAAACGCATGGGCCATTTTCGGTAATAGGTCAATTCACTAATGCTTAAATCATTTTCGGTTTCAATCGCAGTTGAATCAATTGCAATTCCATTTTCATCAAAAGTATATTGATAGCCTGCTAACCAAACATAAGCCGAATCTGTTGGAATGAGGTTATTATTGTCTACGTCAAAACTAACAAGGATTTTAGCTGGAACAGCTTCTTCATAACTTACTGGAATATCTTTAATGTCCAATTCATATTCTCCTTGTACAAAGCTGATTTGTGGGCGGTTTTTGGTTGAGGTAAAGCCTTTAAAACGTTTATTCCCTCTCATTGTTACCTGTGTGGTAATATTCCATGCTTTGGCTCCTTGTTCATTTCCACTAGCAAAATCCTTAAAATGTCGATTATTAATGGCATCATCAAAAGAGAAATAAGTAATTAGGTGATCTGGTAAAAGTGCTCCATCTGCTGTATACCAAGCATGATGCATTAGACTTTGTATTTCTTCTTTACCAAGAGCTTTATCAAATACAGCAAAATCATCTAATTGACCATAATAAAAGGTATTTCGATCAATGTTCGCCCCAATATTAAATGTTTTAATGTCAATTGGGTGGAAGTGTTCTGTACCTTCATGCCATAAAGCTCCATTGAGATAGATTTGCATAATACCTGTTGTCGCATTTTTTGTCATTGCCCAGTGATTCCATTTACCTGCAATTTCTTCGTCTGTTGCTGTTTTAGAAATACGATCATAACCAGAACCATCATTACCACAATCCCAATATACTTTACGATCTCCCCAGGGTAGATGTAAGTTGACCTGTCTTGCGCCTCCTCCGTCTTTTCCTTCAAATGCATAGGTATTGACAGGTAGATCATTAGTAGAACCATAAGCCCAAAATGCAATGGTAATTTCATTGCGAATTTGAGATAAGTTTTCTGTATTCACCTCAAGGTATTTACTCGCAGATAACTCAATGACTTTATCCGAAGTATTGGTCGTAAGTCCACTAATAAAGTTATTATCACTTGCTCTAAAAGTAGTACTTGGGGATTGTGGACTAGTGTGGGTAAACTCTAGCAATAAATTAGAAACTCCATCCCATACAAAAGAGTCATAAAAACGAAGGAAATTCTCTCCTGGCTCTTGTAGAGGTGTATTTCTAAAATAAACCTCCTTAAAACCCTCTAATTCTGGTTGATTCGGATCAAGTTCAGCTTGTTCAGTTGCTCTTATTTTTACCCGAAGAAAGTCTATCTGATCTCCTTGATCCATGCTTAAAATGATACCAGTAATTTCTGTATCTGCTTCTAGTCCAGAAGTGGATAATTCATTAGCAGTAAATAGATGTTGATCTTTACTATTGGAGCTATTAAAAAGTGTATTATCCAGAATATCACTTCCCCTACCAATTGTATACAAACGCTCATCAATAGTATTAATTGGTTTTACCTCCTTCTGCGTCATCTCCACCGTATTAAAAACAGGACTTGTGGTATAACTAACATTATCTCCACTAAAACCAGTAATGGTATGACTAGGCGCAGTAGCTCGCAAAGAATCGGTTTGGCTAGGATCAGTCAATACCGTATTGCAATGATAATCCCATTCTCTACAACCAACGGCACCATTACCCACAGCCAGGTCATGACAACGCATACTGTATTGCATCAAAATTCGCTCATAGGTTTCGCCTTCTACATCAGGAAAGGCAAATTCACCACTACGTTCTGTAGATTCATAAGTAAAGGTTTCTACAATGGTGGTGTCTTGTGCGTGGATGTTTTGCGTAATAGCGGTGAAGGCTATTAGCAAGAGCATTAGTGTATATCGGTTTCTTTTCATAGGGCTGTTTTTTATTGCATTTATTGAATGAAGTAAGGGGGAGTCAAGTCAATTGAGTGCATGACATATTGGGGGAAAGTGTAATCTTTATTATGAAGACCTTATAATTCCACCCTTTGAGATTG
>JAHDFT010000486.1 GCA_020628015.1 Bacteroidota bacterium | reverse complement strand
TTAATAATTAAAATATAAAAGGGCAGGGGATCAAATAGATCCCCTGCCCTTTTTATATTTTACAAAAAAATATCTATTTCATTACTCCGTCAAATCAATAATCTCATAATCTTCATACTCACTCTCCACAAAGCGGAATAAACGATCATTAAGATCAACATTACTTTCAAAATTCGCTAATTCATAAGTATAACGAGTATTATTGCGCTCGAAAACAATACCTTTGCGAATCATATAATTAGAACTATCTACAAAAATACGGATTTTACTATAGGTTCTTTCTTCGCTTGTTGGTGTAAGGTCGATAACGTAATGCACAACCCCATTGATGGTTTCTTTTTTCGTCAATTTACTTCTAAAACCTTCTTCGTAGATCGTAAATAATTTGGTTGGAGATAACTCCGTATCATCAGGATTAAAATCATTTACCTGCACTTCCTCTTCCTCTAAAAAAAGCGTCCAAACATAAGTATTATTAGAAAGGCGAATAATCTCCTCTGTTTCTAAACGATACTTGTTGCCTTTTTTATAATAAATTTTACCCTCTTGGCTTTCATTGATATCAGCTTCAATATTCACCATAAGTAAGGTAAAACTTGCTTGGAAAGAGTTTAATGCTTTAAATTTTTGGCTGACTTTACTCAATATTTCTTTTGAAGGATCAGTATAGCAAACTTCATAAGTATCTTCAAAAGAAATAGGATGACTAGCCCAAGTAGAAAGTGGACTAATGGCTAAAAAAGATAATAGAACTATTAACAGCTTTTTCATTATATACTTAACTTTTTAATGTCAATGAGGTGTATGCATTCATGCCATATGTATTGTTTTTTTGGCACTATATCAAGTAGCGACCTACTTTGCTTTAATAATGATGGGTCTTTGATAGGAGATAGGTTGGAAAGTTTAACGGACTAAAATTATTTTGAAGACTTTTAGGTTCTCTGACAAATCCTGTGGAAAGTTTTTTGGAAAAATGAAACAAGTTTTACCAACTATTAGCCTAAGTTTATAAATCACAGGATTTGTCAAAGAACCGACTTTTTTAGGACGGGATTATTTCTGTCCCATCACTTATTTCCCGATTCGTTGAAGCACTTGTTCGAGTTCATATTCATCCAAAACATAAACTTCTCTAGGTTTACTACCATTTTGTGGACCAACGATACCTACTTTTTCTAGTTGATCCATAATTCGACCAGCTCGGTTATAACCTAGCTTTAATTTACGCTGTATACCAGAAGTAGAGCCACTTTGACTGGAAACAACTAAACGTGCCGCATCTTCAAACATATCATCAAAATCAATTGCTCCACTTCCGCCACCAATGGCACTTTCTTCATCTCGGTATTCTGGCAAATAAAAAGCATCTGAATAACCAGGTTGTCCACTAATAAAGTCGGTAATTTTATCTACTTCGGGCGTATCTACAAAAGCTCCTTGTAGACGGGTCATAATACCACCTTGAGACAATAACATATCTCCACGACCAATCAATTGCTCGGCACCGCCTGTATCTAGGATAGTACGAGAATCTATTTTTGACGTTACTCTAAATGCAATTCGACAAGGGAAATTGGCTTTAATGGTACCTGTAATGATGTTTACAGTAGGTCTTTGCGTCGCAATCACCAAGTGAATCCCAATTGCCCTAGCCAACTGCGCTAGTCGAGCAATAGGTAATTCCACTTCCTTGCCTGCGGTCATAATCAAATCAGCAAATTCATCAATAACCAATACAAAATAAGGCAAATAACGATGCCCTTTTTCGGGATTCAATTTACGCTGGGTAAATTTAGCATTATATTCCCGAATATTCCTAACATGCGCCCGTTTTAACAAATCATAACGAGCATCCATTTCAATACACAAGGCATTAAGTGTGCTAATCACTTTTTTAGTATCTGTAACAATAGCTTCCTCTTCCCCTGGCAATTTAGCCAAAAAATGCCTTTCTATAATATTGTAGAGCGACAATTCCACCTTTTTAGGGTCAATCATCACAAATTTTAACTCCGCAGGATGCATTTTATAGAGTAAAGACACCAAAATACTATTCAAACAAACCGATTTACCTTGTCCTGTAGCACCTGCTAATAATAGGTGAGGCATTTTGGCCAAGTCGGTGACAAAGTTTTCATTAGAAATGGTTTTTCCCAAAGCAATTGGTAAGCCCATTTTATTTTTTTGAAAACGATCAGAAGCCAATAAACCACGTAAGGAAACAATGCTTTTATCTTGATTAGGAACCTCAATTCCAATCGTTCCTTTACCAGGCATAGGGGCGATAATTCGTATACCTAATGCCGCCAAACTCAAAGCAATATCATCCTCTAGGTTCCGAATTTTAGAAATACGCACACCAGGAGCAGGCACAATTTCATAAAGTGTAACCGTAGGACCAGGCGTAGCCCATATTTTAGAAATTTCAATATTGTAATTATTGAGGGTTTCTACAATTTGAATTTTATTATTTTCTAATTCCTCTCTATTGTATTGTATATCATCATCACCCATTAATTCTGAGCCATAAAACTCCAATAAATCCAAAGGTGGATGGTCATATTTACTTAAATCCAATTTTGGATCATAAGGGCCATCACCAACGATAAGATCCGATTTGGTAATGTCATCATCATCATCCAAAAGATTACTAGTAGGAGGTTTGACAATATCTAATAAAATTTCTGAAGGTTCTGGCGGAGGAGTCTTTTTATTGCCTTTTCTTGCCCTTGCTCGTTCCTTCTTTTGTTTTTTATCAAAATCGAGTTCCACTTGTCGGCCTCTTGCTATAATTTCTTCCACATCCAAACTTTGCGTCTCTGTTTTCTTGGTTCGAGTGCTTTTGGTTTCTTTAGATGGAGGTTTAGACGTTTCCTCTTTTTCATATTCTGCTCGTTCCCATTTAGGAAGGCTAGGTAAAGACATATTAAGGCTCGGCCATTCCCATTGATATTCTTCAAATCGACCGATATTGAAGACATAGCGAAGGACGATATAGCATAATGCCAATAAGGTCAATACAGTACCTATAGAACCGACTAAGGAATGCAAGGATTTGGTTAGGTATTTACCAAAATTCCCCCCAAAAGGAAAGCGAAAATCTGCAAAAATAAACCCTAGTATGGCAGAAACCAACATTAATCCAAAAAAGGTGTAAACAAAGATTGGAAAGAGTTGTAGGGCTTTTTTCTTGAAAATCAATTTATAGCCTGTAGCTATTAGTGGAATGGTAATGAGGAAAGAAGCTAATCCAAAGCTTTTGTATATAAATATATGTCCTAGAAAGGTACCTACTCGACCTAGCCAGTTGTTAACAATGGTGCCGCTACTAAATAAAATATCCCAGGCAGATTGATGGACAAAATCCTGATCCGCTTCGCCTGTAAAGATATAGGAAACGAAGGCAACTAAGCAAAAAGCAGCAAATAACCAGAAAAAGATACCAATGACTTGTGGGGTTCGCTCATCCTTTACGATTGAAATAATCTTTAAAATGATTTTCTTGCCTAATTCACCTTTAGGTTTTTGGCGTTTGGTCGTTGGTTTTTTGCGAGTGGTTGTTCTTTTTCTAGTGCTAGATGCTGTAGTGCTTTTTTTTCTTGTGCTGGTCGTTTTTTTAGTGGTATTGCTTGGTTTCTTTGTGGGCATAAATATTTTTAAAATTTGAATCTGACACAAAATTAACAAAAAAATATCATTTTTTCATCAACATTAGATATTTGAGAAAAGTGTTGCCTTA
>JAHDFT010000019.1 GCA_020628015.1 Bacteroidota bacterium | reverse complement strand
TCACAGCGCATGAGTGGACTCCTAAGCAATTTTTGCAAAAAAAGGTAGGGCAAAACTTATTGATATTTTTAGTACTTATTTTACCACATTTGTTCCTATTTCTAATTTTTCATGGAGCTTATTGGTATTTTTTAGTCTATATTTTGCTAGGAGGGATGATACTACAAATATTTAGCATTCACTATAAATATGCTTTATTTGAACCGTCCATAGAAATGAGGAATAACTCTTTCTTGATTGCTTTTCTAGGGATGGGCATACTACATCCATTACTACTACCTATTATTCCCGTATTGATCTTTTTAACCATACGCTACTATTTCCGTGCTAAAACAAATCTACAGGCTTATTTGTAAGAAATTTACCAAAACGCAGGATAAGCCTCTGGATCAAGCTCATGCATCAAATCATAAACGCCCTCTACCACATCCTCGACACTAGGTTTACTAAAATAATCCCCATCCGAACCAAAAGGAGAACGATGTTCACTCGCTGTAATCGTAACTGCTTTAGAATCAAGGTGATAATAACCACCCTGTACTTCCAATACCTGTTGCATCATAAAAGCCGAAGCTCCACCAGGCACATCCTCATCCAAAAAGACAATGCGATTGGTTTTTGCTAAGGATTTAACAATGTCATGATGAATATCAAAAGGCAATAAACTCTGCACATCAATCAACTCGACAGAAATACCCATTTCAGCAAGAAGATCACAAGCCTCATCAGCAATACGACAGCAAGAACCATAGGTGACAATAGTAACATCTGTCCCTGTCCGCAAAGTTTCTGGCACCCCAAGCGGTATGGTCATCGTATCCACATTATTAGGTAGTTTTTCCTTTAGTCGATAACCATTCAAGCACTCAATCACAATCGCTGGATCGTCCGACTGTAGCAAAGTATTGTAAAACGCTGCTGCACGAGTCATATCTCTAGGTACCAAGACATGTACGCCTCGAACCCCATTTAGAATCATAGCAATAGGCGAACCTGTATGCCAGATACCTTCTAAGCGATGACCCCTAGTACGAATAATGAGCGGAGCTTTTTGACGACCATTAGTACGATAATGAAGGGTAGCTAGATCATCGACAATAGGTTGGAAACCATAGATAAAATAATCGAGGTATTGAATCTCTACAATTGGTCTAAATCCACGCATGGCAAGACCAATACCTTGCCCCATAATGGTTAATTCTCGAATGCCTGTATCAGAAACTCGATCTTCCCCGTATTTTTCCTGCAATTGAGCAAAACCCTGATTCACATCCCCAATCGTCCCAACATCCTCACCAAAAGCCACCAAACGAGGTTCTCGCTCCAAGGCCGCATCAAAACAATAATTCAGCACTTGAAAACCATTGAGTATAGGTGAGTTTTCATCATAAATAGGTGGGTTTGCCTTTACCCTCATTGGCGATAAATCAGATTGACTATAAACATAGCTGTGGTAAATTTCTTCATAAGTCAATTGAAAACGATTTTTCCAATTGAGGAGCTGAAATTTAGCATTGCTTTTATCATTTCTCAATACATACAATATACGTCGAGCAATTTTATAAGCATCTTTATTAGTAGGATTGATTTTATTTTTAAGTTTTTGAAGCAATTTGTCGATCAAGCCTTTTTGATCACTTGTCGCTGTTTGTAGAACAGCTTGCACTAGATTTTCTAATTCCTGTATATAATTGGTCGTAGGTTGTGTAAAAGCTAACCATGCTTCTTTTTTGGCTTTTCTTGCAGCTTTTAAAGCCTCTTTTTCAATGATTTCTAATTCTTCCTCACCAGCAATATTTTCCTTAAGAATCCATTCACGCATTTTGGTCAAACAGTCCCAATCTTTCTCCCATTGTAAGCGTTCTGCATCTTTGTATCTTTCATGAGAACCCGAAGTAGAATGACCTTGTGGTTGCGTCACCTCTTGCACATGCACAATCGCAGGAATATGCTCTTCTCGAACACGAGTGCTGACTTCTCTGTAAACACGCAGCAATTCGGGATAATCCCAAGCTTTTACCCGATACATCAAATAACCATCTCCTTTTTCATTCAAACGAAATCCTTCTAATACCTCAGAAATATTACCTTTCGTTGTTTGATATTCAGTTGGAACTGAAATCCCATAGCCATCATCCCAAATAGAAACAATCATTGGCGTTTTCAATACCCCTGCTGCATTAATAGCTTCCCAAAAATGCCCCTCAGAAGTACTGGCATCACCAATCGTTACAAAGGTGATTTCATTACCATTATTAGAAAATTGTCGATCTTTATCAAGGGCTGGATTTTTGCGATAAAGTTTAGAAGCTAAGGAAAGACCGATAGCACGAGGCATTTGACCAGCCGTACAAGAAATATCCGAAGCTGTATTTTTGATTTTGGTAAGTTGTTGCCAATGTCCTTGACGGTCAAGGGAGTGAGTCGCAAAGTGGGCATTCATTTGACGACCTGCGGAATGTGGTTCTAAATCTGGATCTGGATTGGCATATAATTGAGAATACAGTTGAAGTGGTGTAACATTTTCTAAGGCGAGCATCAAGGTCTGATCTCTATAGTAACCTGAACGGAAGTCTCCTTCCTTGAATACTTTGGACAAAGCTATTTGAGGCAACTCTTTACCATCACCGAGTATGCCGAATTTTGCCTTGCCTGACAATACTTCCCGACGACAGATGAGACTGATTTGCCGACTTAAATAAGCTAATTTATAATCCTTTAATACCATTAATTTAAGTTCGGTAATAGTTAGATTTGATCCATAAATAGTAGTTATATCTCTTTCTCGATTCTCACTTACAATAGTCTCCATATATGATTATGCTTAATTTAAATTAATAGACTTAGAACTAACAGTTAGTGATGGATTAGAAATAAATTAGGCCGAAATAGGCTTTCCATTATTTAGTCTAAGACAAGGCGCAAAAATAGCGCATACATGGAATGTACGTAATATTTTTGTAACGAAGTATTAGGCTAAATAATAAAGGATATGGTCGAATTTATTTCTGTTCCATCACTCAGTTTAGGGTAACAATAAAAAGGGTTATTTTTTATTGTTACTTATAGATTATTTATTTGAAAATAATCTATAATAAATGAGGGTAATTAGGCAAAAGGTTTAATTGAATAGTGATGACCAGATATTTGATGATATATGCACTAAAAACACAATATTAGGTTGATTAAATTCTAGATCAAGTAGAATATGACTTGAATTTATATAAAAAATCTGGGTCTTAAAGAGAACACTAACAAGTGTAAGTTTGTTTGCTTTTTTGTGCAAAGATGAAAAAAAAAAATAAGCTTTTTAACTTTTTGCGTTTAACTTAGTCTTAGCAATCGGGAAAGTGAGTAAATGTATTGGTCTATGTTAGATCAATAATACCCTATTAATTTAAGGTCAAGTCATTTTCATAAAAAGGGCTTGACTTAATATGTTGGAATGATAATTTGAAATTTACATTTTTATAAACTACTTTTGTTTTACTTTAATGATAGTATCTCTGTTAATCAGCCTATCATGAGGTAAGAATTTAAAAATTAAATGTTAAAACTATGAAGAAGATATTTATTGCCTTGTTCTTGTTAGTAGCTTTTGGCACTTATTCTTTTGCTCAGGTAGAAGAAGCGGAAAAGAAAGCAACTTACATCATGGATGAAGATGGCAATTTGATCGAAACTACTGACCCAGTTATGGAGTTTGATTTAGAAAAGCATGACTTTGGTGAGGTAGAAGAAGGACCGAAAATTGAGTATCAATTTAAGTTTACAAATGTAGGTAAAGAACCTTTGATTATTAGTAATGTAAAAGCTTCCTGTGGTTGTACTACTCCTGAATGGCCAAAAGAACCAATTATGCCAGGTGAAGAGTCTTTCATCAAAGCGGTATACAATACTAAAGGTCGTCCAGGCCCTTTCAATAAATCAATTACCATTACTTCTAATGCACATACACCAACGAAAAGATTATTCATCAAAGGTGCTGTGAAAAAGCCTGAACAAATTCAGACACAGCCAGTAAAGAAGGAAAAATCTATTATGTTGGAAGATGCTGGAAAGTAAATTTAAGACATGCTTATATAACATTAAATAGTTGCTGACAACTATTTTTTGCATTATATCAAGCAATAAAAAGACCTCATGATTTAATTTTATTAAGTCATGAGGTTTTTTTTATGTATATTCGCAAGCTAGTGGAGTTAAGGAACGAGTGAAAAATAAATTTACAAATTTCCCTAACCAAAATTGAACAGTTATTTTTTTACTGTTCCTAAAGTATAGATCAGTTACTTTACCATTCATAATTCATCAATACCTCAACACATCAACATTAATTAATCAATGCCAAAAATATCAAATAAAGGAAGTATAATGCCAGCATCACCCATTCGGAAATTAGTACCCTATGCAGATGCGGCAAAGAAGAAGGGCAAAAAGGTATACCATTTAAATATTGGGCAGCCAGATATCAAAACGCATTCGATTATGCTCAATGCGATTAGAAACTTCTCCCTAGAGGTGTTGGCCTATAGCCACTCGGCAGGGATGGAGAGTTACCGTAAAAAGTTGACAAAATATTACAAAAAATATGGCATAGAACTCGATTATTCCCAGATTTTGGTGACCACAGGTGGTTCTGAAGCCATTCTTTTTGCGACACTTTCTTGCTTAGATGCTGGAGATGAAATCATTATTCCCGAACCATTTTACGCCAATTACAATGGTTTTTCAATAGCAGGTGGGGTAAAGGTCGTTCCAGTTACAGCAAGTATCGACAATGGTTTTGCGCTGCCACCTATCGCTTCCTTTGAGGCTTTGATTACCCCTCGTACCAAAGCCATTATGATTTGCAATCCTAGCAATCCGACGGGTTATTTGTATAGCCAAGCGGAATTAGAACAATTGCGAAAGATTGTGTTAAAGCATGATTTATTCCTATTTGCTGATGAGGTATACCGAGAGTTTGCTTATGATGAGGCAGAACATTTTTCAGTCCTCAATTTGAAAGGCTTAGAAGATCATGCAATTGTTGTGGATTCTGTTTCTAAGCGATTTAGTGCTTGTGGTGCTAGAATAGGAGCTTTGGTGACAAGAAACGAAGCGGTAATGGCTACAGCCTTGAAATTTGCACAGGCTAGATTAAGTCCACCAACTTTTGGACAAATTGCTTCTGAAGCAGCCTTGGATATTCCTAGTCATTATTTTAACCGAATTGTAGAAGAATACCGTTCTCGTAGAGAAGTGTTGATAGAAGGTTTACAAGCAATCGAAGGCGTTGTTTGTAGTAAACCTAAAGGCGCATTTTATGTAATGGCGCAATTGCCTATTGATGATAGTGAACGCTTTTGTCAATGGATGCTAGAATCTTTTGAGTACAAAGGAGCTACAACGATGATGGCTCCTGGTTCGGGTTTCTATGCTACTCCTGGACTGGGTAAAAAAGAGGTACGGATTGCTTATGTTTTGAACAAAGAAGAGCTAAAACAGGCGGTTATTTGTTTAGCGGAAGGACTGAAAGCCTATGCCAAGGTAATGGCTTAGGTATTTTAATCTATGTAATGCTACGAACCAAGTTGTCATTTGAATTGTTAAATGCAATTGGAAATTATAAGATAGACTATAATAGTAAATTAGAATGGTCTAAAGTTCATTTTTTAATAAAGATCAATTATATACGATATGTATCCTGTTGAATTAACAACACCTATGAAAGCCGATCTTACAGATAATGGCTTTGAAGATTTGACCACAGCCGATCAAGTAGATCAGGCAATTCAAGACACAGAAGGCACTTTATTTGTAGTGATTAATTCTGTTTGTGGTTGTGCAGCGGCAAATGCACGTCCTGCCGCTAAATTAGCAGTAACTTATGCAGATAAGAAACCGTCTAAATGTGCGACGGTGTTTGCTGGTGTAGATAGAGAGGCTACCAATCAGGTAAGAAAACATGCTTTACCTTATCCGCCTTCTTCGCCTTCTATGGCTTTGTTTAAGGATGGACAATTGGTACATTTTATTGAGCGACATCAAATCGAAGGGGTAACAGCAGAAGCAATTGCTCGAAATTTGGTGAGTGCTTTTGATACACATTGTTAAAAGCAGATTGAAATATTAATTAATGCTTACTGCTTGGTATTGTTCCTATTAATAAATAAATAACGACAATACCAAGCAGAAAAGTCATTATTTGATAGCCGTTACAGAAGAAGCTTTTAATGGTATTACTTCTGCATTTTGTTCTTCAATACCTTCTGTATAACAAACTCGACATCTAGCCTCGTAAATTTCTTTTTCACCTAGCGCAATTTTTGCTTGATTCGTCGTTTTTCTGAAGGAATGGGTCGCTAAATGACCACATTTCATGCAAATGGCGTGCAATTTGGTGATGTACTCGGCTACAGCCAGTAGATGTGGAATACCTCCAAAGGGTTTTCCTTGGAAGTCCATATCTAAACCAGCAACTATTACCCGACAACCATTTAGGGCAAGTTGTTGGCATACTTCTGGTAGTTGATCATCAAAAAATTGTGCTTCGTCTATGCCCACTACATCTTTCCCAATGGCATTCTCTAATATCTGACTAGAATGTTGAATTGGAATAGATGGTATGGATGTTGCATCATGTGAAACGATATTCGTTTTATCATAACGGGTATCAATAGCGGGCTTGAAAATAAGGATACTTTGATTGGCAAATTTGGCTCTTCTTAATCTTCGGATCAATTCTTCTGTTTTTCCCGAAAACATAGAGCCACAAATGACTTCAATCCATCCTTTTTTAATATGAGGTTCTATAAACATGTACTTGATATGATTGGTGTGATGAGGAGAGAATACATTTTAGTGATGGATTAGAAATAAATTAGGCCAAAATTTGCTGCTAATTATTTAGTCTAAGACAAGGCGCAAAAATAGCGCATACATGTAATGTACGTAATATTTTTGCAACGCAGTATTAGACTAAATAATAAGGGATATGGTCGAATTTATTTCTGTTCCATCACTTAGGAACATTAATGGACTTAGAATAATTCAAGAAGTGTTTCGTTTATTCTGCATCATTAATTTATCCATAATCAAATGTTAGATATATTATTGTCTGTTAAATGTCAAAATAGACCTATTAACTGGCTCAAAATTACAACAAAAAGAAGGATAATAGAAAAAAACATTCTAAATTTCGCTTTTGATTAATCTACTCGCCTATTGAAAGGGTTTAATAGTGGTGGATTTAAAGTTTAAAACGGTTTTATAACCCGATGAACCAAACCTAGTCTTATGATAATACATAAAAAATCGATTAAAAAATTAGCGGTCGCATTAGAGAAAATCAACTACCTATATGGTAGTATTAAGCGGAAAGAGGGGAGAGCCGAACAGGTCGAGTTAAAGTTAATGAAAAGGTATGCTGCTGATTTATACGACTTATTGCTAGAAGTTGAACTCAAAGCAATGGCCGTCGAAAAAGAGACAACAGCTATTCCACGACAAAGACAAGAGGCTTTGGTTGCACAAGAAAAGGATAGAATGCCTTCTGTGATAGATCAGTTTATAGAAAGTCCTGCTGTTGTTGATGATAATACCATAAGTTATAGACCACCTGTGGTAGAAACGCCTCCTACAATAGAAGAAGAGCCTTCTCCAATTGTAGAAGAACTTTTCACAACTTATGAATCGGAGGCTAGAACAATGGAAATTGAAGAGGTGCTGGATTTTAGTCCAGAGTTGCCAGTTGTAGAATCAGTAGTTGAGGAGCTAGAAGAAGAAGTGTTAGAAGAGGAAGAAGAAGCAGTTTTCTTTCCTGAGCCAGAGCCAGAGCCAGAGGAAGAAGAGTCTGTGGTTGTCTATAATGAGGCAGAGGAGAAAGTTGAAGAGCCAGAGGAGGAAGAAATTTATGTTTTTGAAGAAACGAATTTGAAGGAGGAAGCTATTGCTGCTGATACTTTAGATTTGGGTTTAGATAAAGATTTCTCGGATATTGAGCGAACAATTTCGGAAATTCAAGAGCAAAGGCGATTTTTGGAGGAAGAAACGGCTTTACAAAGCGAAAACTTACAACAAGCTCCTGCTGTTGGTAGCGTAGATGAGGTGATTGAAACTTCTTCTAAAACAAAGATTTTGAATGACTTATTGGAAAAAGATCCACCAATAGAGCATATCGTAGAAGAAGATTTAGCAGAACAACAAGAGGAAATGACCGTAGAGGCTCCAGAGGCACTTAATGATTTGTATAAAAATCAACAAGAAAAGCCTAGTATTGCAGATCAATTAGGAGCTGCTAATTATGAAGGGAAATTCCCTATTTCTTTTAATCAACGTTTTGCCTTCATTAATCAATTATTTGATGGGGATGCAGATGCCTTCAATCACTCTATGAATGAACTGAGTGAGAGTAGGGGATATATAGAAGCATTAACCTATATCAATCTTAATCTGAGACATGATTATAAATGGCAAGATGATGATCCTGTTGTGAAAGATTTTCTGGATATGATCAAACGAAAGTTTTTAGGATAAGGAACGATTGAAAAATGATAAAGGTAGCGGTAAAATGAATTCATTTTACCGCTATTTTTTTATTGTCGTAATTTTGTATGTGTTTTTTTAAATTAGAATGAAATAAATTCAGATTTTTTAGAAAGAGTAAAAATAAAATGCTATACTTGTGTGAGCTTATATCATTTTGATGAACAATTAGAGGCTATATTGATTTCTATTTTTACATGCTGTAGTTGCGCTAAATATTTCCAGACATTAAATTAAACATTGTTTGTTTCATTACTAATTCCTGCTATAAATAATAGAAGGGAAAGCTGTATTTTTTATTACTCCTTTAAAATAGCCAAATTCATATTGTACTTATATTTACTCCATCACAGTTCATCTAATTACTCAGTTTTTTTTCATTAATTTGCTGTGATAAATAGGCTAGAGTAATAATATAATAGATCGCATTACATATACAATGCCCAGAAAATAGTGCATTATAAACCAATAGCTTTTCTTTCACCACAACTCCATACTAGCCAAATAAAATAAGTATTAATAGTCAACTTATATATAATATTGAATTGTTTACTTTTATTATAGGTAACAATTGTTTATTTTGTTCTATATTAATGAATGTATACAACCGTTAAATTAAAACGATATATGAATAACTTAATAGCTGTTCAAACAATACTTGAACAATATCAAGCAGTTCGACAATTAACAGAGACGATTTGCGCTCCTCTGATGATCGAAGACTATGTTGTTCAACCTATGGCCGATGTAAGTCCTCCAAAGTGGCATATTGGGCATGTGACTTGGTTTTTTGAGACTTTTGTACTTGTGCCACATAAAAAAGGATATAAAGTATTTAATGAACAATATCCCTTTGTATTTAATAGCTATTATGAGAGTGCTGGTGCTAGGATCTTGCGAACAAATAGAGGAAATTTGACCCGTCCTAGTGTAGAAGATATTTATAAATATCGAGCTTATGTGGATGAGCATATGAAAGAATGGTTAAGTACAACAGCCTTGACGGAAGCATTGCATGACTTAGTAACCATAGGATTACACCACGAACAGCAACATCAAGAACTTTTGTTTACAGATATAAAATACATTCTAGGAACTAATCCACTTTTGCCAAAATATAAAGATGCAGCTCCTATAGAACAAGTAACAAGCCTGTCTAATGAGTGGCTGCCTGTGGAACAAGGGAATTATCAAATTGGTCATCAAGGAGATGGTTTTTTCTATGATAATGAACAAGGTGTGCATCAAGTCTATTTACATGATTATCAAATACAAGACCGCTTAGTAACAAATGGAGAATTTATTGAGTTTGTCGAGGCAGGAGGCTACCAACAATTTCAACATTGGTTGTCTGCTGGTTGGGTTTGGGTGAAGGAAAACCAAGCTACTCAACCTTTGTACTGGTATAAAATAGATGGAGAGTGGCATCATTATAAACTCTCTGGATTGGAAAAAATAAATCCTTATGAGCCAGTAACTCATGTCAATTTTTATGAGGCGAGTGCTTTTGCTTTGTGGAGTGGTAAACGCCTACCTACAGAGTTTGAATGGGAGATTGCTTGTAGACATTATGCGCCAACAATTGCAAATGAGGCTAATTTCTCTGATGATGGACATTTACATCCTATTCCCCAGCAAAATGGGCATCACCAGCTTTATGGGGATGTTTGGGAATGGACCAATAGTTCTTATCTGCCCTATCCTTACTACAAAAAGGCAGAAGGGGCTTTAGGAGAATACAATGGTAAATTTATGATTGACCAAATGGTATTGAGAGGCGGTTCTTGTGCTACTTCTCGCAATCACATTCGCCCTACTTATCGAAATTTCTTCCCAACGCATAGCAATTGGCAATTTATGGGCTTTAGATTGGCTATGTCTTTGTGATGCAAAGTAAAATATGGTAAATGTATTATTTTGTAGTTCTAAGATATAGACTCAATTATATTAGAGCTAGATTATTTTTAATAAAACCCATACTAGAAACCCAAACATTTTGATAACTAATTAATACGGTAATTATGCAAATATCAACAGTTAATCAGCAATTTGCAATGGATGTTGCTGCTGGACTTTCCGCATCACCTAAGTCACTCCCTGCAAAATATTTCTACGATAAGAGAGGCGACTATCTTTTTCAACAAATTATGGAATTGGAGGAGTATTATCCCACTCGTTGTGAGTATGAAATATTTGATACTTACAAACATCGGTTTTTAGAATTGTTTCAGCATAGTGATCGACCTTTTCAGTTACTAGAATTTGGAGCAGGTGATGGATATAAAACGAAGGTTTTATTAGATGCTTTTACTGCTCAAAAAGCCAATTTTCAATATATTCCTATTGATATTTCTAATAATGTTTTGCAAATCCTAGCAGCAGATTTTAAAAAACGTTATCCTGACTTGAATATAGCCCCATTTAATGGAGATTATTTTAAAGCTCTTGAACAATTGAGTGAAAATACAGCATATAGAAAAGTAGTGGTTTTTATGGGGAGTAATATTGGTAATTTTACTAGGATAGAAGCCGTTCAGTTTCTGCGACAAATTTATCAAAGACTAGCCAAAGATGATCTATTGTTGATTGGTATTGATCTCAAAAAGTATCCACAACGTATTTTGGATGCTTATAATGACAAAAAGGGGATTACTAGGGATTTTAACTATAATCTATTACTACGTATTAATAAGGAGTTAGGTGGTAATTTTAAATTAGAAAATTTCCTACATAGCCCAACTTATAATCCACAAACAGGAGATGCTAAGAGTTATTTAGTGGCTACGAAAGATCATGAAGTGTATATTGAAGCATTAGAGCAGACTTTTCATTTTGAGGCTTGGGAGGCTGTCTACACAGAGATTTCAAAGAAATACAGCATTAGTGGGGTCGAAAATCTAGCTAAGAAGTCTGGTTTTGAAGTCGTTAATCACTTCTTTGACCAGAAAAAGTATTTTGTGGATAGTATTTGGCGAAAAGCATAACAGAATGACAAAGATTAAATTGACGAATATTAATAGAGGCAAACACCAACTATCCATTAATTATGCTTTCGAAGATTACCATTTTGAAGTAGCATTGTGGTATAATAATATCAATTTATTAAATTTGGAAGAAAGGTTTGGAAAAGCCTATATGGACTGGATTTATTTCCATATTGCTGCTTTTGAATTTAATAAATTAACTTCCTTAAAACCTGATAGGATTGATTTTGGGACTTATCAGGTTTATTGTACGGAGGCTTTTTTTGAATTGTGGCAACAGATCCAACATCATGTCTGGGCGCAATGGCGATATGAAAATAATTTGCCCCATTATCAGGTAAAATTAGTACATGATTATGCATCGAATGAGTCTATTCCAACTAAGGTAAGGAATACTATTGGTACTACAGAGGTTTTGGTTTTTTGTGGAGGAGGTAAGGATTCCTTAGTTTCTGCTAGGATTTTTGAAAGTTTGGAGATTCCTTATGCTTCTTTTGTCTACTCCAACTCTATATATGGAACAGCTCAAAAGCAACATCAGATTGTTGATCGTTTATTGAATGGTTTACAGCCTACAAAGATACATCGACAATATGTATATGATAGCTTTGTAGATTGCCCTATTTTACAAATAGATCAAGATTTTGATATGGCTGCCTTAACCGCAGCCGAAACTCCTAGTTCTATTTTTGCTTCACTGCCTATTGCCCTAGCAGAAGGGTATAGATATATCGCTTTGGGGCATGAACATTCTGCTAATGTGGGGAATTTAATTTGGAAGGAGACAGGGGAGGATGTCAATCATCAATGGGGAAAATCTTATGCTGCTGAAATCCTTATTAATCAATATATTCAGGAAAATTTGATTGATAATTTTTCCTATTTTAGTATTCTACAACCCATTTATGATGTGGTGATTTTTAATTTACTCAGGGAGAACTTAGACTTAGTACCTTATACTCATTCTTGTAATATTGACAAGCCTTGGTGTAAAAAATGCCCCAAATGTGCTTATGTTTGGCTGAATTATATGGCTTATTTGCCTGTAGAGGCGGTGAATGACTTATTTAAGCAAACGAATTTGTTTGATTTACCAGAAAATCAAATTTGGTTTAAGCAAATGTTGGGGCTAGGAGAACATACCCCTTTTGAATGTATTGGACAGATTGAAGAAAGTCGATTAGCTTTTCACCTTTGTAAGCAAAAAGGACTATCTGGCAAAGCATTGGACTTTTATGAGCAATTTAAAACGGATGATTTTGAAAAAATAATGTTAGCTTTTACAAGTGTTAACCAGACCCAAACAGGCTATCCTAAAAAATGGGCTGATCGCTTATTACAAAAAATGGAAAAAACAGCCTTAGACAGTCAGCATTATATTCGTTATTTATTGACTTGTTGATGCAGTATTGTTGTCTGGTAATTTTTTCAATGGAATTAATAATGCCTTTATTTTTTATTCTATTATTTTATTTGTATATTTATTCAAATCCTATTAGGTGTTACTAAATTTAGAGCTACTTCCAGACAAATAAAACAGCCCAATTTGCAAAAACTTAATAATTAAAACAATTAGCTTTTACTTGGTTGCCTTTGCCATTGTATTATTGATCACCAAATTTTTACTACATGAATGAAGTTAGGACAGCTAGGCCTGCTTTTTTAGAAAAACATGATGCTATCTATTTTATCGCTTCACCACCTCGTTGTGGCTCGACAGCGTTTGCTAGGGTATTTTGGGAACATCCTACTGTAAAATACTATAGTCATGAGCCATTTGAAATTACCTATTATGACAATCAACCTTTGGAGGCAGTTTATGAAAAACTATTAGAGCCTTTAGATATTTCTGTGATTAAAAATAATGGTTTGGAGCCAAATGCGAATGCTTTGGTTATCAAGGAAATGCCTTACCAAGTAGGAGCTAATTTTGGAATGGCGGCTAATTGGGTAAAACAACCAATCATCTTTTTAATTAGAGACCCTCGATTGAATATCTATTCGAGAATGATGAAGAAAAAGGAAACAGGGGATAGTATCTTTTTTCCTTTACAAGAAACAGGTTGGGAATTAATCAACGGTCAAATTGATTTTTGTACCCAAAATGGTATTGATCATATTATTGTCGATTCAAACGATTTTAGAAACCACCCCATACCTATTTTTACACAAGTATTTGAAAAGCTAGGCTTGCAATTTAGCCCGTCTATGCTCAATTGGCAGCCAACAGATATAGAAATTGATAATTTAGATGGTACACACAGTCATTTATACTATAAAGTATTAAGTAGTAAGAGTATTCGACCAGCTACTGAAAGCATACCAGACTTAATGGACTTCCCTAAAGAACATGGAATTAGAACACATGTCGTAAAAGCAATGGAAATATATCACCAACTAAGTGAGCATAAACATCGTATAAAACATGATGTGCCTTAGTGAATAACCATTAGTAATTTATAAGGCACTTGTATTTTTATTCACAAGGGCGTAGTGATATGCTGTTAATGTATTAGAACCAATTTAATAAGGAGTTTATATAATGAATTGAAGAACCAATAAGGAATGGTCTAGTAAGAAAGCTATTTAATTAAAAACTAACGATCATTTGTTAGTTGTGTATGGTTGTTATTTAAATATTTGCCTAAAATAAAAGCTAATAATTGCTCTAAACTTTATTTTTAATCATCAAACTATAATATATAATATGGAACGAACAGGAATTTTGTCTTTAATTGGAAATACACCTTTACTAAAGTTAGAGAATTTTTTACCTAACAAGCATTTTGATTTGCATGTAAAATTGGAAATGTACAATGCAGGAGGTAGTATAAAAGATCGTCCAGCAATGAAAATGATAGAAGATGCTTTTGATAGAGGGATTATTAAAAAAGGCTCTACAATTGTGGAATCTAGTTCTGGTAATACAGGAATTGGTTTGGCAATGGTTTGTGCTTATTTAGGTTTAAAATTAATTTGTGTAGTAGATGGACGTTGCACCACCACCAATCGACGAATTATTGAGGCTTATGGAGGGGAGATTAGTATGGTGACAGAACCACATCCAACAAAGGGATTTTTAGGTGCGAGATGGGATCGAGTCCAGCATTTATTAGATACTATTCCAGGTAGTTTTAATTGTAATCAATATAAAAACCTCAATAACCCCCTAGCACATCAACAAACCTTTGAAGAGATTATAGAAACGCTAGGAAAGGTTCCAGATTATTTATTCTGTGCGACTAGTACTTGTGGGACTTTAAGAGGTTTTTCTGAATATAGAACCAATAATCGACTACCTACTAAAATTGTGGCTGTAGATGCTATTGGTAGTGTTTTGTTTGGTGATTCTCCTAAGAAAAGATTGATTCCAGGTCATGGTTCTGCGGCACCTATGCCATTGTATTACAAAGGTTTAGAAGATCGACATATACTGGTTTCTGACTTAGATTGTGTGGTTGGATGTCGCCGACTTATACGAAGTGAAGGACTTTTTGTAGGCGGATCTTCTGGAGCGATTATGTCTGGTATTACCAAATTAAAAGAAACCATTCCACAAGGAGCGACTTGTGTAGCCATCGTTTGTGATCGGGGAGAACGCTATCTAAATACAGTGTATAATAACGAATGGGTTATGGAACATTTTGGAGAGGTAACGCATTTGTGGTCAGGCAAATCGGCTACTTTAACTCCAGAACCACCACTAGAGAAGTTGGCTTCTTAGTGAGTGTGTAATTATTTATTTATTTATTATAATGTTTTATCTAATCTAAATTTTAACTATTTTAAACTATGAGTGACTTGAATGATGATATTCTGCTGATTAAAGGAGCAGAAATAGACCAACTACTTAAAGGACAAGAGCATGCTGTTTTAGATGCGGTCAAAAAGGCTTATCAGGCTCATGCAAAGGGAATGACAGATATGCCGCCAAATTGTTACCTTCGTTTTCCCAATATGGAAAAAGAACGCATTATTGCAAAGGCTGCTTATTTGGGAGGAGATTTTCATACCGCAGGCTTGAAGTGGATTGCTTCTTTTCCCAACAATTTATCTAAGGGTATTGAAAGGGCTTCTGCAACGCTCATTCTGAATTCACCAGAAACAGGGCGACCTACTTCAATTATGGAAAGCTCTATTATTAGTGCAAAAAGAACCGCAGCTAGTGCGGCTTTGGCAGCGCAAGTCATGTATCCGAAAGATGATCCTAATGCAGTTGGGCTAGTGGGTTGTGGTTTGATTAATTATGAGACGCTCCGTTTTTTATTAGCAGTTTATCCCAGTATTTCCGACATTCACCTCCTAGATTTAAGTCCAGAAAGAGCCGAACAATTCAAAGCCAAAGCACTCGGTTTAAAAGATAATCTAAACGTACATGTTCAAAATGATTTTGCGGCATTATTGGCGAATGCACCGATTATTTCTTTTGGCACAACTGCCATCAAGCCTTTTGTAACTTCTTTGAAGGGGCATCTCCCCAATGCGGTTATTTTACATGTTTCTCTACGTGATATAGTCCCAGCAGTTATTTTAAACGGTGCAGATAATGTGGTAGATGATATTGATCAAGTTTGTAGCAATAAAACCTCCCTACATTTAGCAGAAATGGAAGCAGGCAATAGAGATTTTATTCGTACTGCGATTGGTGATATTTTTAATGGTGATGCTGCTGAATATGATGAAACAAAACCTGTAGGCATCTTTAGTCCTTTTGGTCTAGGCATCCTAGATATGGCTTTGGCTTATTTGGTGGATCAACTAGCCAGAGAAAATCAAGTAGGAACGAATATAGGAGGATTTTTACCTGCTCCTTGGACAGAGAGAGACTAAATCTAACGAGTGCATGACATATTGGGGGATTTTTGATGCAATTCGGTAGAGTGCGACCCTTCTAGGGTCGAGATGTTGGGGGAGACTTTTATTTGCTAACGTACTGTGACCGCTATGCGGTCATTAAGAAAGATAGCTGACATACCCAATCTCAAAGGGTCTAAGTATAAGAACTTCATAATAAGGATTACACCTTCCCCCAATATGTCATGCACTCAAATCTAACTAAGCGATGGAATAGAAATAAAGTCAGTCATCTCCTTTATTATTTAGCCTAATACTGCATTGTGAAAATATTACGTACATTCCATGTATGCGCTATTTTTACGCCTTGTCTTAGACTAAATAATTAGCAGAATATTTTGACCGACTTTATTTCTAATCCATCACTAATTAACTGATTTTTATGCCTATAAAAAGACTTCCCAATATACAATATCTCCAATGTTTAATTTGTGGAGAGAAATACCATCATAGTGAGGTAGACTATGTATGTCCCAAACACGGTTATGAAGGGATTTTAGATATCGTTTACAATTATGATTATATTCAATCGCTTACACATCCCCGCCAGTGGCTGCGTCAGACAGATCAATCTATGTGGCGATATAAAGCTCTATTGCCCATTGCGAATGATGCTTGGTTACCGATGCTCAAAATAGGAGGAACGCCCTTGTATGATGCGAAAAGACTAGCCGATGATTTGGGCTTGGCTAAGGTATGGGTAAAAGATGAAGGCCGACAGGCAACCGCTTCTTTAAAAGATCGGGCGGCTGCGATTGCAGTTGTCAAAGCCAAAGCGAAGGGGGTAGAGGTGATTACTGCCGCCAGTACTGGTAATGCTGCTGCTGCGTTGAGTGGTTTGTGTGCCAGTAGTGGGCAACGCAATGTCATTTTTGTGCCTAAGTCTGCGCCTCCTGCCAAAATTACCCAGCTCCTAGTCTGTGGCTCAGAAGTTATGCTAGTAGACGGTACCTATGATGATGCATTTGATTTGTGTCTACAAGCCACAGCAGAGCATGGTTGGTACAATCGCAATACCGCTTATAATCCATATATGACAGAGGGCAAAAAGACGGTAAGCTATGAAATATTTGAACAGCTAGGTGGTATGGCTCCCGACGTGGTTTTGGTTAGCGTTGGTGATGGTTGTATTATTGGTGGGGTCTATAAAGGCTTTAAGGATTTATATGCCTTAGGTTGGATTCAGCAAATACCTCGTTTAATAGGTGTGCAGGCGGAGGGAAGTAATTACCTCTACGAAGCTTGGAAAAATCAGGAAGATTTACAAACCAAGCCCCCCATTAAAGCCCATACCCTTGCAGATAGCATTTCTGCTGGTTTGCCTAGGGATCGAATTAAAGCAATGGAGGCGGTGGTGGCTTCTAAGGGGGCTTTTTTGACGGTTAGTGATGAGGAAATTCTACTAGCGATTCCTCAATTGGCTAGTAAAACGGGCGTATTTGCGGAGCCTGCTGGTGCAGCAGCTTACGCAGGCTTGCTTAAAGCCATTGAACAGGATTTGGTACAAGCAGCAGATAGCGTGGTCGTACTGAATACTGGAAATGGCTTGAAGGATATAAAAGGAGCGCAAAAGGCTTTAGAGCTTTGTGGTAAAAAGGCAAAGGTGATTCAGGTGCAGCGGCATAGGGTGTAGATTTTGGGACTATAAGTTAATTTTTCAGGATTACTTAATCAACAATTGTAATTTGTCTACTTAGGTAATGTGTTGGTATTTCAATCAATGAGAGTTGAACAAAGTAATTGCCTGCGGGTAAATCTGTGACATCTATTTGGTGATAGTGTAATTGATTGGATATATCAACCACCTTACTAAATACAACCTGTCCATTGATGTCTAGTAAAGCCAAGCGACTTTTACGACTTTTTTCAGCCGTAATATGCACGTTGATTTGATCAGTTACTATAGATGGATAGCATTCAAAGCTGATTTGTGGTTTTTCAAATAATTGGGTATTTGTTGATACAGTACTACAATAATTAACTAAGCGGCAATCTAAGGATTGAGCATAAGCAATGGCATCATCATAATCCACAATATAATGCCACCAATTATTAAGGATATTATTGTGAATGCCTTGAAAATGAGGGAGTTTGTCAAACCACCAATTCATATAACCCTGATGACTACATGACCATTCCTCACAAGTCACCCTTGTTTTCCGACTACCCAAAAATGGATAATTGCCCCAATCTTTGAAGTAACTGGTAACAAGCTCAGTATTATCGTAATCATAATCGCTTGTGCCATTGGGCGGATAGTGAATATTGCCAACATGTGCTGGGCCAGTTAGATCATAAGTAATAAAACGATGCCAAGCATTATTATAGCTGACTTTGGGATGCCAATCAATAAAGACCTTATCCATCGTACTTTCTACTCGATGACCGTAACTATGCATCGCCAAATCAAAAGTTCGTTCATAATTGAAGCCCATAATGGGTAATTTGACAGTGCAATTAGAGTTGTTAATCACCGTTCCATTAATCCAAAAAGCTTCTGGGCCTGCCATTCTTGCTTCATACATGCCAGCCATTGGATGTGTCCAAATCCAAAGCTCTGTGATTTCCTTATTATTAGCTTTTTCACAAACAGCGTGATAGTCCAACATTGCCTCATAATCATAGCTTAAAGCTCCATCTTCATGAAGACTTCTTAAGGTTCCCCAATCATGTTCTGTATAGTAGTCATCCCATTGTTCTACTGTTTTACTAGCTCCATGTATTTTACTAAATAAGGTATCAGAAAAGATTGTCTCTACAATTTCATAGTTTACCCTTTGATGGCTTGCGCTTTGTAATGCTGCTTGCAATTCTTTGTTAAGCATTTCTGGATCATACCAACTATGAATAGCTTGTAAGGTGGCTCCATTATTATTGGGAACGACTGGATTTTCGATAATAACCAATACTTTGGAGGTGATAGGTGCTGCCTTTAAATCGTGATTTTTACCTGAGATACAGAGCAATATTGAATCTGAAGGATTATCTGTATCTAAAATCAAATAAGTTGTGCCTGGTGATACCGCATGAATATAACCCAAATCATCTATTGTAGCAATTGCAGGATTAGCTGTTTTTAATGGAAGTCTTTGAGGGTTTGAGAAAAAATACCCGCTATTGTCTTTGTCAATATAATTAACCCTTTGTTCCAAAGCATAATCATCCCCAACAGCTAAGTGAATCGTCGGTGGACAATCATTAAAAGCATATTCCGATTCTTGTGTGGATTCTACTATATCAAATAGACCAAATAAATCCCAATCTCGAATGTGTACATAGTCATCACCAGTTGTTCTAGTAAAACTCAATTTCAAGTATTGAACCTCAATATTTTCTAAGTCATTATTTGCCCACTTATTTTGCTCCGCTTCCATTCGGCTAACCACTATTTCATAGCTGCCTAATTGTTGTTTGAAATCTGTTTCATTAGCTGCTACTTCAATAGAAAAACGACCAGGATGGGCGGCTCTTAAATGGCTTTGGGTCAATTTTATAGGATGTTGGAAGACCATTAAAATGGTCAATGGGTTAACCGATGGAGTACGAGCTAGTGTTGTAAAGTCTCCATCAAATATATCGGCAGTACTGCCAATATCGAAGGAAGTATTGTACTCAATAGTCATCAATTCAGCATCTAGCCATTCTTTGATATTGAGTTTTCGTTCTTCGTTTTGTCCATAAGTTGATTGATAAAAAAGTAAAAAGAAAAGACATAATACATAATGTCGGGAATAGTAATGTTCTTTCATAATGAATAATTTAAAGGGTTTGGTATGGCTTTTATAGCTTGCTTATTATAATATAAATGGTTAATTTGTCGTTTTTAATGAGTAAAAATAATCTGATGAAAGCTCAATGGATCAGCCTTCTACTTATAATGGGCGTTTTTTACCTCATTGGTTGTAGCAAAGAGGAAATTGATGTATTTGAATGTGATACAGGCACCCCAACTTATACAAATGACATCAAAGCTATTATGGATGGAAGTTGTGCTTTTTCTGGTTGTCATGATGCGTCATCTTCAAAACGAGGATATGATTTGAGTGATTATACTGGAACAAAGGAGGGAAGTGAAAATGACGCTTTTTTAGGCTCCATTCAACATAAAAACAGCTATGATAATATGCCTAGAAATGGAAGTAAACTGAGTGATGAATCCATTGAGTTGA
The DNA here is from genome assembly GCA_020628015.1 of Bacteroidota bacterium. Taxonomy (GTDB): domain Bacteria; phylum Bacteroidota; class Bacteroidia; order Chitinophagales; family UBA2359; genus JAHDFT01. Next base: position 2,234 of record JAHDFT010000019.1, on the reverse strand, counting down.
TTTCCTGTTGGGTACAAAATGGCGCACCAGAATAAAATTTATCCTATTGATAATAATACCATTATGAAAAATACAATTCTCCTTAACTCCTTTATACTTTGCTTATTTATACTATGGAATATAAGTACCCAAGCACAAACCAAAATTATTGCTCACAAGAGTCATAGCGGAAAAATGGAAACTTTTTCGGCTAAAGGAGATGGTAATTTTGGGGAGATTGAACCACCAATGAAGATTGATACGATTATTAAAATATCCGATACTTCTGTGGTACAGATTAGTCGTATGGGTTGGCATCATGAAGATGTAATGCGAATAGTAGATACTATCTATAACCATGGGATTTGTAATAAGCCAGACGTAACCATAGCCCATCTCAAAAAATACTATCCCAAAACGAAACTTCTAGGTTTTGTAACGGTAAAAGATCCAACGGTTGGAGATCCTAAGCAAGAGCAACAAAAGATATTGAAAGACTTAGAGTTGATTGAGGAGGAAAAGAAGCAACAGAAGGAGCAACAAAATAGTAATGAAAATCAGAATCAAGTTCCTCTATTGATTGGCTTTTTGTTGATGCTGATGTTGCTGTTTATTGTAGGAAACTGGGCAATAGTTTCTAGGAATAAACTGCATTATGAAGCAGGTTAATGATTCTAGAGGAGGAATCATACAGCATATAATCACTTGGTTTATTGTATTATTCCTCCTTTTCCTACCTTTTGATTACCATTTCCTACCCAATATAGGTCATTATACTTATCCACTACTTAGTGATGGCGTTCAGTTTTTAAAAACGCATTTACTGGGAATAGAAGATCATAGATCTGTCCTTCCTTTCTCTGATTCTATCAATCTATATATACAAACGTTTTTACTGGTTTTACTATCGGTGATATTAGGGATACTGAGCTTTTTCCTAGATCAAAAAAGACAATTTGGGAAGTATTTATGGCATTGGCGATCTATAGGGATTAGTTATTACCTCTCCCTCCAATTATTCAAATACGGCTTTAATAAAGTCTTTAAGCATCAATTCTACTTACCAGAGCCGAATATATTATACACACCATTAGGTCAATTATCCAAAGACATCCTTTATTGGAGTACCATCGGAAGCTCCTATTTTTACACCGTAACCGCAGGATTACTAGAACTCCTCCCTGCCATTTTATTATTATTTCGTCGGACAAGATTACTAGGGGCATTATTAGCCGCAGGCATTTTTGTCCACATTTTAATGATTAATATTGGCTTTGGGATTTCGGTGAAGCTTTACAGTTCTTTCCTACTTTTTCTCTGTATCCTGCTCATTTTTCCTCATCTACAAAGGCTGTATCAGTTTTTTGTGCTACACCAAAGTAAAATTGCTTCGAGTCCATCCATTAATAGACCATTTCCTACTTCTAAAAAACAATGGTGGTGCTATACCATCAGCAAAGCCCTGATTATTGGGTTAATATTATTTGAAAGTCTATTTTTATATTTTAAAACGGGTAATTTCAATGATGATAAAGCTCCCAGACCTTTTTTACATGGTGCTTATGCCGTTCAATCCTTCCAGCAAAACGGGCTAATCATTCCACCTTTATTGACCAATCAACAGCGATTTAAAAACGTATTTTTTCATCGTAAAGACTACTTTATCACCCAAAATATGCAAGACGAATTCCAAGATTACCAAGTTCGCTATGATTTCCACCGAGAGGAATTATCCCTTAAAAAGGATCAATTTTCTTCTGTTATGGTCTGGACATTTGATTATTCGGAGGAGGATAGTTTGTTGGTGTTGAAAGGGGTTTTGGAAAGGGATACTTTGGAAGTTGTGGCGAAGCGGTTGGAGTGGGAGAGAATGTCATTGGTGGGGGGGTGATTATTACAACTCAATATCTCTATTAAACATATTATTTCTGGAATCTTTTATGGATTTCATATAATCCTCAAAATCATTATCTGGCATATCATTCCAAGACCCTGCAAGCTTTAATATATTATCTCTGTTTTTTTCTTTGGACTTAATATCTTTTGAAAGTGTTGCTAAGAAGTTATCCACCTCACTTAGATATTCAATTGGGATTGTACTTAACTTCTGTAAAACAGATTTATATATGTTTCTTTCTTTCATGAGCAGTTATTTTAGAATTATTCTATTCCTCAAATTACATTTATTTATCTAAAAATCCCTAGTTCTAAGATAATTGGGGGTATATCTTCTTTCGCCCTGAAAGGGCATAAGC
>JAHDFT010000018.1:20810-22976 GCA_020628015.1 Bacteroidota bacterium | reverse complement strand
GTATAGGGTTAAATTTATCAATCAAAATGGTACAATTATTTTTTGACTGTTCCTAGACAAGGCAAAAAATGTAGGCAATGCAGGGCATTGGTGAGGTTTTTTAACGCAGTATAGGGTTAAATTTATCCATCAAAATGCGGAAATTATTTTTTGACTGTTACTAAATAATATTTTTTTGCTACTATTAAAAATAGGTCTACTTCTCGAAATTAACCAAAATTAATGAAAAAAGTACTAAGTTATTTGAATATTCATTCAGTATTCATAGATATAACGTAAATTGACTTACTATAGATATTATTTTTAGTCCATCAATTACTGTAATTAAAATTAAAAAAATGCCTGGAATATACATTCACATTCCCTTCTGCAAACAAGCCTGCCATTATTGTAATTTTCATTTTTCTACTTCTTTGAAATATAAGGAGGATCTTTTAGCAGCTTTAACAAAAGAAATAACCCTTAGAACGGATTATTTGGCAGATAAAACCATTGAAACCATTTATTTTGGAGGAGGAACCCCTTCTTTATTATCCCAAGATGAAATCCAAACAATTATAGATCAATTGGCGCAATATTACGACATTCAAGCTGGTGCAGAAATTACACTAGAAGCTAATCCAGATGATTTACTCCCTAAAAAAATACAAGCATTCCGACAAACACCAATCAACCGTTTTAGTATTGGCATTCAATCCTTTTTTGAGGAGGATTTACGCTGGATGAATCGAGCGCATAATGCCCAGCAAGCTAACGATTGCATTCAACTAGCACAAGATGCAGGATTTCATAACCTCACCATTGATCTCATCTACGGTTCCCCAACAACATCAATGGACAGGTGGCAGGAAAATTTACAAAAAAGCCTTGAACTCCAAATTCCACACATCTCCGCCTATTGCTTGACCGTTGAGCCTGATACCGCTTTGGATTATTTGGTGAAAACAGGTAAAAAGGAGGCTATTGATGAGGAACAGGCAGCTTTGCAATTTGATTGTTTGGTCAAGACTTTGAAGGAAAATGGTTTTCTACATTATGAAATCTCCAATTTTGGAAAAGAAGATTTTCTCTCTCGTCATAATAGCAACTACTGGAAAGGGATTCCTTATATCGGTCTAGGTCCTTCAGCTCATTCTTTTGATGGGAAAGATCGACAATGGAATGTGGCAAATAATGCTCATTATATTAAAGCAATTAATGAAGGGGAATTGCCTTCGGAAGTGGAAATATTGAGTCAGGCAGAGCGGTATAATGAGTATGTCATGACTTCGCTTAGAACGATGTGGGGTTGTGATTTGAAACAGATAGAGATGAAATTTGGGAAGGATTTATTGAGTCATCTTAAAAGGGAAGCGAAACGTTACTTGGAAAATGAAATTCTAGTAGAGGAAGGAAACATTTTATTGCTAACGGATAAGGGTAAGTTTGTGGCGGATGGGGTGATTAGTGAGTTGTTTTTTGTGGGGTGATGTTTATGGAAAAGTCTTACTATTGCCTTCTAATAACTCAACATTATATTGCTCTAAAAACTGTATTCTCTTATTGAAACTACTAGCAGATTTTCTAGGAATTCTATTTCGAATATAGCCCACAACAACATAAGCCTCTTTTATATAATTATCTAGGGATAAACGATCTAAAAATAATTGAATGGTATTTGCCAATTGTTGAATTGCCTTTTTCTTATGCTCATTTCTTTGTTTAGGTCTACAAGCTTTAAATTCAATAAAACAGAAACAATTATCATCAAAGATAACACAATCACATTTTTTGAAATCCTTCGTGTCAATTAAACAGTGGTCTACAGCTAGAAAAGTAATGGCTTTTTGATTAGGATTCTCTACCCAAAAAAAATGTTCTTCTTCTTTATTCTGGACAATGGAAGAAGGGCTGGCTGTTGGATCTGAAGCATCAATGATACCAAAATCTGTTTTCAATGTTTCTAAGCAATTATTGGGGTGATTTTGGTTAAAAGTGGTGTTTATTTGTTCAATTAATTTTTTCATAGTTTTCTTGGGAGTAATGATAAAATGGGTATTTATTTTTCGACAGTTTCTTGTTTATACAGCATATATAAATCGTCAAATTCAGCTCCAATAAGTTCTGAAGCCTCATCTAGTTCATTCTCATCAATCATACCTGTAGATGCGTCAACAATGGAACGCA
>JAHDFT010000018.1:19050-20710 GCA_020628015.1 Bacteroidota bacterium | reverse complement strand
TCATCTAGTTCATTCTCATCAATCATACCTGTAGATGCGTCAACAATGGAACGCATAGTACCATCTGAATCAATAAAGTAAGCATTGAAGTCACTAGGCTTAATCCAACTTTTTTCAGGAATTGTTTGCTTGATTTCTGCTTGTTTTGTGGGATGTTTTTGAGCCGTTTTATAAGCAAAAATTAAGGTGTTGAGATAAGCGAGAATATAAGGACTATGGGTAGTAATAATGAGTTGATCCTTATTTTGAGTGCATTTATTTATCAACTCAGCTACAAAGGATTTTTGAGTAGTAGGATAAAGATTGAGTTCAGGTTCCTCTACAATAAAAAATTTCGGATGATCCTTTGTTTCTAAATGTTTAAGAATGACCAATACAGGTACCACCATTTGCATTCCACTAGAACCATCAGATAACAAAATTTCTTTATCATCATTAATGACTAGGAAATCAGTATTGTTTTTATAATGATAATTTACTTTGAGGTAGGGAATGTTTAATTTGGAAATATGATTTCTTGCATCTTCGTATAGGCTGCTGAAATCTAGTAGGGCATAGGGGAAATGTACCCCAGCTTTGGTTAAGTTGAATACATAAGGGGATATAGTGGAGGTTAGGATTCTTTCTGTAGGAATGTAGTAAACCTGAGAGATAATTTTGTTTATACTTTCTTGAAGTATCTGAACTAAATGAGGATTGGTGATAAATAATTGTTTTACTAATTCTGACATGATATCAGGAGTCAATAGGAGATGATAAGGTATGTTAGAGTTATCAATAGTATTCTTTTCTGAATTTTCAGATTTAATAGATTTTACTTGATTTTCAAGTAATGGATTAATTTTATCACCTGAATTTGTAAAAGCTTCTAACACAGATGGATTATCAAATGGTGCTGCATAAATATCAGAATTAATATGAGCTACTAACTCATCATTTTTATATTTAACATTCCAAGAAGAAGACTGAAACTCAAAATAAGTATTTTTATCAAAATAATCTTTCAAACCATAGTGATGGAAAAGGTTTAAATCAGGATTCTGTGCAAAATTAAAATCCTTACAAATAGCAACTAATTTAGCTAGTGTACTTTTACCACTACCTTGTGGACCAATAAATAAATTGACCTTATTCAAGTCCAGTTGAATATCCTTAATCGGACCAAAATTTTTAACAATTAATTGCTCTTTCATAATATTGTTAATATATGAAATAATGGTGAATAATAAATGAAATTATTTCATTTACTATCCACCATTACTTAATTTTTAATTGTTGAATCTATTTTACGAGATAATTTTCTCAAATTCAAGAAAACCTAACCCCTCGGCAAACTCAACCACCTCTTCAAAAACACCTCCATTTCCTTATAAAATTCAAAGCGATTTTCTTCATTACGGAAACCATGTCCTTCATTCTCTTTGAGGATGTATTTTACCTGTACCCCTCGATCTCTCAAAGCCTTCACCATCTGATCAGATTCCGACTGCTTTACTCTAGGGTCATTCGCTCCTTGTGCCACCAATAAAGGCGTTTTGATTTTATCCGCATTTAAGTTTGGTGAACGCTTAACCATTTCAAGGCTATCTTGCTCATTCGCAGGATCACCCACCATTTCATGCAACATTTTCAAATAAGGCTCCCAATAAGGTGGGATGGT
>JAHDFT010000018.1:16366-18950 GCA_020628015.1 Bacteroidota bacterium | reverse complement strand
GTAAGGTAGCCATGAATGGTCATCCCATCACGAGATTTATATTGAATCGGCTTCATTTCTGCCATTTTATCCTCCTTCAACCAAGGGCTAACCTCTACTAATTTATCTAATTTATCTGTAGCTTTATCATAGAAATAATAAGCTCCACGAGAACGATCACTATAAGTACGAATCAAAAATTTGTCTTCTGCTTTATTGTAACTAGAAATAGATACTTCATAACCCGTTAATTCCTTTTCCAAACGCTCGTACATCGCTGCTCGATCTTTATCTAAGAAATGACGTTCTCTTTTCCAAGTAGTATAATTGATATTGGTCAATACTTTTCTTTTGCGAGAATAAGACATACTACTTACATCTACTTCAGGATGCTCAAAAAGCACTTCCATTTCTTTTGCTCCATTAGCAATATCTAATTTTACAATCGCTGATTTGTCTCTATTTAAATTAGAGGAAGCATAGAGGTATTTATTGTCAAAAGTAAAAAACAATGGACTAACCGATTGTTTGAAATCTGTTTCCAAAACTACCTTAAATTCATCTTTATCCGTATCTCTGTATAAAATTTGTTGATTTACACCATCACTTACCAAAGCCACCCTAATCACTCCATTATGATCGGTTTCCCATTGTGTAATATTACCTGGATTGGTTGCCAATTGGGTCATTTCACCAGTATTAATATTAAGGCGATAAGGATCAAAAATACGCTTATCTCTCTTATTCAAACCAACAATAACTTCCTCCTCATTATCTCTCAAATCATCAATAAAACGAACTGAAGTATCTTCAAAAGGGGTAAGGTCTTTTTCATTTTTACCATCTTTATCAATACCGTAAGCGTGCCAATTTTCATCACCACCCGCATCTTTGATATAAATCAGCCTATTATTGTTCATCCAAGCATAACCAGCAATATCACGCTCTGTCTCACTAGTAATTCGAACTGCTTCTGTTTCTCCAATCTTTTGAACAAAAATATTCATCCGACTCTTATAAGGACCCATATAAGAAAGGTAGGTGCCATCAGGAGAAATCTCATAAGAAGTTTTCTCTGGATTGCGGAAAAAATCTTCTACAGGAATAATCGGATTACTGGTCAATGGCTTGCCCATATCTTTCTTAAATGTAGGAACAGTAGCCCCTGACTTTTTCTCTATTTCTGCCGCTTTTGCTGCCTTTCCGTCAATGACTTCCTGCCGTTTTTTAGTATGCATAGTGGCAGCAGCATCAGAGTCCGTTTTAATAGATGTATTTTGCTTGGGGCTTATGGATTTACGAGCTTGTGCAAAGCTAGGATTAGCATTGATTGTACTTAGAATAATACAACATAACAATACTAGTCCATATAAGGAGAATTTGTCGTATGAATTCATTTTAGAACGTATTTAGATGACGTAATAAAGTTTTGGAGATTAAGAAACAGTAAAAAAATATTTTCCTCATTTTGATGGATAAATTTACCCCCTATACTTCGTTAAAAAGCTCCTCACCAATGCCCTGTATTACCTACGTTTTTTGCCTTGTCTAGGGGCAAATTTCCCTAATCAAAATCGGGAATTTATTTTTTACTCATTCCTAAACCAAAATTTTGCTTTAACAACAAAATTAGTTTATTTATGAAGTATTAGTGTAAGGATAAAGAAGATTCTTACATCAAATTAGGATAAATTAACTAATTTTTTATTTCTACCTTAAAAAGGAACACATTTTCATCACCTAATTGATTTTTAATTTGGGCATGAAAGCCTATTAAGTATATATATGCTAAAATGATAAGTAAAATAGAACATACCACAGGAAACTATACCATCAATTTAAATCAAGCAATAGACATTTCTATTCCTTTGATTGATAAAAAGTCCCAAGTCAAGTGTTTTTATGCACCTGATTTTAAAATAGAAGCGGTGATTGCTGGTGATTTTATTGGAGATACTCAACAAGGTGGTTTGCTCAATTTTAAGAATATTTTTCTTAATCCACATGGGAATGGCACACATACAGAATGTGTGGGGCATATTGCCAAAAAATGGTACAGTATTAACCAATGCTTGAAGCAATTTTTCTTCCTGACAGAGTTAATTACTGTGGAACCGATCTTATTGGAAAATGGAGATCGGGTTATTTTAAAGGAACAGATTATACCATTATTAGAGGGGAAGATTAGGGAAGCGGTGGTGATTCGCACTTTACCAAATCCCAAAAACAAATTGACTTTTAATTACTCAGGCACTAATCCTATTTACTTACACCATGAAGCAGCTACCTTTTTAGTTGATCAAAATATTCAACATTTATTGATTGATTTACCCTCTGTAGATCGAGAGGAGGATGAAGGAGCTTTATTGGCGCATAAAGCATTTTGGCAATATCCAAGTGATCGGATTAGAACAAACTGTACGATTTCGGAATTGATTTTTGTGCCAAATGAAGTGAAGGATGGATGTTATATGCTTAACTTGCAGATAATAAGCTTAGAAATGGATGTGAGTCCTAGTAAGCCTTTATTGTATAAAATCCTTGAATCAACTGAAAAAAGCTAGGGAGCCATGATAAGACAAATATTTGTTTTATCATGACTCCC
>JAHDFT010000018.1:0-16266 GCA_020628015.1 Bacteroidota bacterium | reverse complement strand
CTGAAAAAAGCTAGGGAGCCATGATAAGACAAATATTTGTTTTATCATGACTCCCAGATATTTTACTCAATTAAAATGAGTTTATTATGCTCTCGTTTTTTGATCTACTTCTGCTAATACTAGTGTTTTTGCCCACTGATCGTAAATGGTTTGATGCTTAGTATTGAAGAAGTAATAGAGGACAGCTAGACCGAGTAGGGTAGTAAATAAACCAGGAGAAAAAATAACCGCATGTGCCAAGCCCTTTAATAAACTTCTGACAAAGGCATTCCCCGTATTAATAGGATTGCCACGCATATCGGTTACCCGTAAACGAAGGGCAATTTTTCCTAGCGAGCCTTGATGTTTAGAACCTTCCATTAGGGTAAAATAGAGAATAAAAACAATGGAAAAGGCGGCCTGAGAAATAGGCAGTAAAATACTACCCAAAATGAAAATGACCACCATATCAATCATCCATGCCCCAAAACGATTCCAGATATTGGCATATTCCAAGCCCAATACCTGACGTTCTTTACGTTGACGTTTATTAACAGATTGTGGAGGAGCTGTTTTTTTCAAAGGCTTATTTCTTTTCTGAAAAGCACTTTTGTAAGCAGGAACCTTATAATTCCAATAAAAAGTAGTAATATCTCTATTCAAAAATTCTTCAATTTCTGTATCTTGGTTGATTGGAATTGTTCCTTGAGATGCATTATCCATATAAGATAGTTGCCACTTGCCCTCAAACAGACCAGTATTGATGCGACGTGCAGTATCAACTAGATCTTCAAATGTGGAATTGACTGGAATAATAATGTGTGCTTCTTTATTTCTTTTTTTGTCAATAAGCACAACAGGTTCCATTACAGTTTCTGACATATTTTTTATTGTAGTTTTTGTTGGTAATAGGAAAAGTTCGCCAATAATATTGAATACTATTATTTTTGGGACTTATAATTAATCAGTCGTCACGAACTATATTTTATTAACAATTTGAGCAAATAAAAATGTTCACTAGGAGACTCAACAATATAAGTTATTTAGGAGTTTAGCTGTTGATATAAGCTAAGTGAAAGGTGGTATGGTAATTCGTATTTTGTGTTTTAAAATAAGCATATGCAATTAAATATTTTAGCTTTTGGCATCAGTAAAGACATTATTGGAGCTAATAAAATGACTGTTGATTTAACAGATATAACAACTGTAGCCGACTTTAGAGCGTGGTTACAACAAAAATATCCTAAGTTAGCAGGCTTGAAAAGTTTATTAATAGCAGTAAATGAGGAATATGGACAGGAAGATTTATTGCTCAAGGAAGGAGATGAAGTGGCGATCATTCCTCCTGTAAGTGGAGGTTGATAACATTATTAGATAAGACTAAATGAAAATTAAATAATGATACAGGTTAAAGTGACAGCAGAACCACTAATTGTACAAACCACCTTTGATCTCGTTCATTCAGATGGAGCAGGAGGTACTTGTATATTTGTTGGTACAGTCCGAAATCAAACTAAGGGAAAGCAAGTGTTGCGATTGGATTTTGAAGCTTATGTCCCTATGGCAGAAAAGGAGATGAGAAAAATTGCAGCAACCGTAACAGAAAGATGGAAAGCACATCATGTAGTGATGCATCATCGTATCGGCAGTCTAGCGATTGGAGAAGTGCCAGTAATTATAGCAGTTGCAACACCTCACCGTAAAGCGGCTTTTGAGGCTTGTCAGTATGCAATAGATACCTTGAAAGAAACAGTACCGATTTGGAAGAAAGAGTTTTTTGAGGATGGGGCGGTATGGGTGGCAGCACATCCATAAATTTTAGGCTAATATTTGACCATCTATGATTACAATAATTATTTTAGCTGCTGGTTTATCCTCAAGAATGGAATTGGGGAATAAATTATTACTCCCCTATAAAGATAAATGCATATTCGCAAAAGTTGTGGATAATTTAACAGCAGTACAATTAGAAGGAGTAGAAAAAGAAGTGATTATAGTTTTAGGAAAGGATGCAGAAAAAATAAAGGCAATTATTGAGCAAAAAAACGTAACCTTTGCTGTCAATCCTGAGTATAGAAAAGGGATGCTTACTTCTATTCAAGCAGGGGTAAAGATGGCGGATACCAAAAGTAAAGGATTTGTCATTTGCTTAGGAGATATGCCATTGATTACAACTGCGGAGTATCATTTTCTAATCAGTTCCTTTTTAAATCACTATGCCAACAATGATCGCTGTATTACTCTACCATTTTTTCAAAACAAGAAAGGAAACCCCGTAATTTTTTCGAAACATTACCGTAATGCTATTTTGAAACACAAGGCATTAGAAGGGTGTCGTCTTTTAGTACAAAACCATCAAAAAGAATGGCATAGGATCAGTATGCCTAGTCCACATATTCTAAAAGATATAGATAACCGTGCTGCTTATGAAGATTTAATAAAGACAGAGCAGTAACTTGGCTTCACCTTAAGCAGGATCTCTTTGATTTAATCTAGCCAGTTTTTCTTCAATTTTTTCTAAAAACCAAGCCCGATGACCTGCGATTTTCATGGCTTCTAGTTCCTTTTTAATTTCTTCCAATTTTTTTTGTTGATTGGCTTTAAAAATTTGATTCAAAAGATTGATCAAATGAGTATAAATGGTTTTCATTTGCTGGGTCAATTGCTTATTCCTTTTGAGATAAATTTTAAAAGCATGGATATGAGATTCTAATAAATCTTTTTCTTGTAATTCAAAGTAAATTCTTGCTAGGAGAAACTTGCAATCCAAGCTGTAATAAACATCCGAAAATTTAACTTGTTGTATTTGTAAAATGGCTTTCTGAAAATCTTTTATCCCAAAATTATAGTAGGCCATATTATAGGTATAAGCATTTTCTCTAAAAGAACTTTCTAGTTTGTTTTTATATTTTTCTAGAAAAGCCAAAGCCCAGTCAAACGCTTGATTGCGAATGGCGATTGCATTGATATTTTTATAAGTCCAAGGAGAAATATGCCCCATGTCATCAAAGATGATTTCTTTTTCTAATAGTGATTTATATAAGTTAAAGAGATATTTCTCATATTCTTGATTCCCTTCATTAAGTTTACGAACGGTATAATTAATTGTGAATAAATAAATTAAACGAGCCTCTGATTTTGGAAACTCATCATTAAAGTTTTCTAAAAAGTTTAATAAAAGTAGAAAATGTTCTTCTGCTTCATCCTTTTGCAGCATTTTTAAAATCTGGTAATATACTTGAATACAAGGATGATTATTGTAAGGACTTTGCTCTAAAAAATCCAATATTTCATCTAGTAAGTAGATATTATACGCTGAGGTAATCACATTTTCACGGGTCATGACCTCGCAACTATACTGCAATTTTTTAGATAAATAATAGACATCAAGGCCTTCTAGGAGTTGTAAAATGCGGTCATCATAAGTACGTTTGAAAGTTTGCCTAAAACCTAGATTGGCAATTTCATTAAGTCGATATTGATAAAAATAACGTTCCGCATCTAAATGAGGATATTTCTCTAATAAACTTTCTACTTTTTTGAGGGTTTTGGTAAAATGTTTTTCTAAATTTTGTTTTTGATAAAAACGGAGTAATTTTAAATGGTTTTCCAATTCTTGATAGTTATCTCCTATAGCTTCAACAGCAATAAACTTTTCGGTCAATTGCATGAGGTAATTCATACAGTAAGCCAGCTTTTTATAGTCAAAAGCATATTTATCAAATACTGCTTTATAAACTTCTTCTCGATCTAAGCCTTTAGCATCATCAAAAGTAGTTGCAAACTTGGCCAGATAATGATAGAGACTGACCAATTCTTCATTATTATTAAAATATTCTGAACTGATAAATTTGCCTAATCGCTTGAATTGTTTGGGCGTTAAACATCTCCATATGTCCAGTAACTTACTATTACGCATCTAAGATTGACATTTGGTAATATATGATAAATTATTGATAACAGCACTTTCTTTGCTCAATCATTCCACCACGTATTAATCCAATTGCAAAAATAGTGCATAAATGGGTTTAAAAAAGTAACTATTTTATAAAAAATGGAAAAAACGTGATGTGAAAAATACACTAAACATACTAAATAATACCCGTTTTTGTGTATTGCAACACAATTTGAAGTTTTTAGAATAATTTTCCAAATATAATAATAGACGTTTTTCTGATTTTTTGACTAGGTTTGGAAAATACTATATTGTGTTAATGTGTTGATTATTAGTGCTTTATGTGTTTTGTGTTTTTTTTTGTGAGAAATATTTTTTTGAAAATTGTTTGAAAGTGAGTTCTAAATGTTATTGCTCAATAGTTTTCAAACTAATATATTTGAACTACTGATAGATAATAACCAGTATAATAAACATAAGAACCTCTACACTTTATTTCATCAAAACCTAAAATCCTTCATTTTTTTGATTCAGCGTACTACATAATCAATAAGGAACAAGTGAAAAATAAGTACTAAAATTTTGCAATCAAAATTGAAATTTATTTTTTGACTGTTCCTAAAGTAGTAGATTGAAAATAATAAATTGATATAGAATGATTTATTTTTATTCTATTGCTATAAAAATGCAACAAGTTTAAGAGCCATGAATAGATTAATATGTACTATTTTATTTTTGTTGATGCTCAACTTGTCGGTTGTTCTAGTCCTAGCACAAACGAACCACCCTCCTATGCCATCAATTAATCACTTTGTAATAGAAGATGGGGAGAAAGTGTATGTGTTTGATCCATTAGCATATGTGTCTGATGCAGATAGAGATCCATTGTTTTTACAATCTTTTACCCAGCCTGCTTATGGGAGCTTGGTAAAGGAGCGTTCTGGACAATTTACTTATTATCCTAATTGGACTTATAGTAAGGATGATTTGTTTTTTGCAACAATTTGTGATGAAGCAGATATAGAGCCATTATGTATTACCATTCCATTTTACATTACCTCTAATAAAGCAGATGATCGACTTTTTAGTGGTGATCTCATTTTTTCTGATTTATCCTCTGAACAACGATTACCGATCACAGATATGGATGGTAATGTATTGTATCATATTAACTTGAGTGATTATGCAGATATTGAAATGAGTACAACGATTGTTCCCTTCTTTCCTGATGAAATAAGAACGAATAAAGTTTGGCCAGGTGATGCCAATCTGGATGGTTATGTTGATGGTTGGGATATTATCGCTGTCGGTGCTGCTTATGGTGCATCTGGTGTTCCTAGAGTAACTGAAGAGGTGAGCTGGGAAGTGACAGATGTAGAAGATTGGTCGATGTTTTTGGCAAATGGAATTAATTTTAAACATATTGATTGTGATGGGAGTGGGCAGATAGATGAAGATGACCTCAAAGTAATTGATCATTTTTATGGCAGTAAAGTAAATGGATTTCCAGATAATATTGGATTCAATTCTACAACAGCAGCGGAAACAGTTCGACCAGAAGTTTTCCTAGATATGTCTAATAGACGTGTAGAACCAGGTAAACAATATGATATTCCTATTATGTTGGGCTTACCAACAGGAGGAGCTGTTGAAATGTATAGCATTATTTGTCAGATTCATTATGATACAACAATTATTGATCAAAAAACCATAAACTTAACTTACGAAGACTCATGGATTGGAAGTGAGGGAGAAGATGTGATTACCTATAGTAAGAATATGCCTGAAAAAGGCATAATTGAGTTAGTCATTACTAGAAAAAATGGAATCAGCAGAAGAGGAGGAGGGCGATTTAGTAATTTATCCTTCATTATGGAGGAAAATTTAGTGGGGAAAACAGCAGGAAATATTGTCATGCCCTTTTTTGTTGAAGCTTACCGTTTGACAGGAGATCGTTCTTCAACTATCTATCATAGTAGTGGAACGATACAAGAAGAGTTAAGCATCATTACTAGTAATGAATTGCCTGATAACTACGCTTCCAACATATATTTGTTCCCCAATCCATCAAAGGGGAACCCTACTATTAAGATACCAGAGGAATTAAAGTCAACTACACTAGAAGTCCAAGTTTATAACCAACAAGGACAAGTAATGAGTAGCACTACACTCAACAGTTCTGAAGAATATTACACTATTGCTACAAGGCAATATTCTCCTGGTATCTATTTTATTCAGCTTTTTTCAGATGACGGGAATACTTTATTTACTGAGAAGCTTATTATTGAAAATTGATCCATTTATTTGGTCAATATAAAAAGGAAAATAAGAATCAGTAGCTTTTATAATGGTAACAATCTAATCATTAGAGATTTTTGGTTATGTTGTTACCATTATTTTATACCTCAATATGTTATTTTCTTGGTAACGAGTGAAAAATAAGTTTCCAATTTTGATTAGGGAAATTTATCCTTAGATGAGGCAATGCATTGGTATTGACGAGGAGCCTTTTAACGAAGTATAGGGGGAAATTTATCAATCAAAATGAGGAAGGTATTTTTTTACTGTTCCTTAACAATAATGTCGTCAATTATTAGACTTGGTTAATTTACACTAAAATCCGATGTTGCGTCTTTTGCCAAATAATATTACTTGCCAATTGGTATGCATGATCTTAGTTGTTGCATCCCTAAACAGTCACGCAAATCATAGAGCATGTAATATTAGTCTTAATGAAGTTGCTTCTAAAACGATCCTTCCAAGTCAATTCCAGTTTGAAGATACTTGCCAAGCTTATACTGTTTACCACAAAAAACAAACCTGTTCTAATAGTACATTAACTGTAGGGGTATTGGGCTTTGAGGAAGCTTATGACTTCTATTTATATGATAATAGTAGTTTGTTTGATCATGGAGCTACTGCTATTGATAGCGATATTGCCAACGGAATCAATGATAATAATGGTTTTTTTGAAGCTGTTCCAATGGGTATTTATACAGTCTATGCTTGGAGTGAAGCAGAATGTCTTAGTAAGCCATTGACGGTAGAAGCATATGATTCTTTAAGGGTAGAAATATTGTATGATTGTGATTATGCTTGTGTAAAAGTGCAAGGAAGTGGTGGTATGACAGGCTTTAATCAAACTTATGCAACAGCTAATCCAACTTTTGAAGTAGGGATGTTAAATTATCTTTATCTACTTACCGATGTAAATGGAAATCCAGTAAGGCATACTAATGGTGATCTAGTAGAATCTATAGTCATGCCTAAAGAAGAAGGGGTAGCTCAATGGTGTGATCTTGTTTGTGGGGAATATGTAATTACCTTAGTAGATGCAGTAGATAAACAGGGGAGACCTGTTCAAGGAGGGCGAGAAAGTCGATGTCAAATATCCCATAATTTAAGCGTTGTAGAACCTTTGTCGCTTCAGGCTTTTGCCAATGCTTGTGACCAATCTATTAATGCTATGGCGGCAGGAGGTTATACAGGAAGTGAATGTGCTATAATAGATAATGAGGGGGGGCATTATTGGTATGAATTATTTGATGCTGATGGAAATCTACTAGATGCAAATCACACAGGATATTTTGATAAGAATGATACCGATGAGGAATATATTTTATCTGTTAAGGAGTTGATTCCTAATGGAACGGATAATGATTATTGCATCGAAAGTATTGCTTTAAGTTTTGCGCCTTGTTGTCCTACACTTTGTTCTGAAATTTGTACAGATTTAGATATTAATGTACCTAATCTCCCAACAGCAAGCTGTGGAGGGGAAGGGTTTTTCTTGGACATTAATGTGTCGGGAGAGGGAGCTTATGGAGCTGACTATAATATTGTGATTCAACAAGATGGTATGACCATAGGCGAAGGGGTACATTTTCCTGGAACGCCACCTTATTTCTCTACACTCGTATTTTTCGAAAATGAGACTTGTTTACCTATCAACAGTAGTATTTCATGGATGGCTATTTGCTATGGTGGCACACCAAATAATCCAGGCACTATACCTGGTGATACTATTGCCATAGGGACACTTGCGGATATTGCTATTTATCCAAATGAATATAATTTTCAGATTAGCAGAAGTGGTGGAAACTGTGAGGAAGCTCCTACAATTATTCCGCCTATTTGTGGTGATTTAAGTACACAAGTTACCAATGCTGATCCACCTAATTGCCCTGTAGGAGAGGATGGTGTTATAAACTGGCAAATAGATGTTGGATTTGATATAAATGAGGCTCCAAATTGTTTTCAATACATTCCTTTGGAGGGGAGCTTTCTTATCCCTGCCTGTAGTAATTGTGATAATAGTGCATGTGGGACAATGCTCAATATACCTGAATTACCAACAAGCATTTGTAACAGCTATGATTTGTCGCATACACTTTGTATCGAGGTAGAAGGACAAGATACAGCATATGACTTTATTATTTTAGGCGATCAAGGAGGAATTGGTTTTGCTTATTCGGGTCCTGATGGAGATAATCAATTTTGTATGGATTTGTTTTTTGATATGCATTCTTGTGAACCTCATATAGAACACTTCTTTTTAACAGGTGTTTGTTTAGCAGATAATAGTTATATCATACATAATGGTTTACCACTAATAGATTATTCACTAGGCTCCATAAACATATTTCCTGACCCTGCTTTATTTGTTCCCTCATTTGAGTTTAATGCATGTGAAGCAGATCCAATTGTTTATGAACCACCATGCATGGGGGGAGAGGTATTTATTACAGATTTGGTAGCCCCAAATAATGATTGTGAGAATGCAAGTGCAGGTTATATGGATTGGGAGTTTGTAGTTCCTTATATGCCTAATACGCCTGCTTGTTGGGAAAATATTACTGGAACAGTACCTATTCCACCTTGCTTAGAAGGCTGTAATTGTGATGGGATTATATGTGGTACTGTTTGTACAGAATTAGAGGTAACCATCAATAATATGCCAACAGAAGTTTGTGTGGATGAGGAAATAGTAGAATTAGAGGTAATTATTTCAGGTTTAGGGGCTTGGGAAGCAGATTATGATATTGTCATTTTACAAGATGATATTTTTATAGGAGAAGCTGTTCATTACCCTTTAGAGCCACTTAATATGCCTGCTCCTGTTAGCTTTATTAATGATCTTTGTGCGGTTAAAGAAAGCACATTGACCTGGATGGCAATTTGTTTTGGAGGGAGTGTCTCTGAACCAGGTTACGAACCAGGTGATACTATAGCTACTGGTACAATAGGAACAATCAATATTTTCCCCAAATCAACACAGTTTTCCCCACTAATCATTCCACAAGAAGGATGTGAACAAGCATTACAAATTTTACCTCCTCCATGCGGAAACCTTACCGTCAATCCACCACTAGATGCCATTAGCTCCTGTGGTACGGAAGATGTTTGGGTTAATTGGGTAGTAGATTTAGGGTTTCAAACAGATTGTTTTGAAAATATAGCAGGAACTGAGCTAGTGACCATGTGCGATATTTGTATATGTCCAACTACTGCTAGTAATGAAGCCTCGATAGAATACGTTTGTGGGGATGCATTGCCTACTATTCCTGAAAATCACACACTAGGCATAGATGAATTAGATCATGCAGTAGTAACTTGGAGTCCAGACATCAATCAGTTGGTAGCATCTACTTGTGATTTGCTTAGGGTAACTTATCAATCAATCATTACCTGTACAGAAGATACAAGTATTTATATAGAGGGACCAACACATACTTTAGTTGTTTATCCTGATCCTACCGATTATGAAGTGCTTACAGAAGATGTTGCTTGTGGAGAGATGCCAACAATTCAAAATATCGGTAATTGTCCATTTGCTATTGCTGAACCTTTGATCGAAGAAGGAGAAGCAGGTTGTACAATACTAGGAGAGTTGCCTATGCCAGGAACCTATAGCTGGACGGTAAGTTATCCCTTTACAAATGATAGTCCATGCGAACTAACGTCAAGTGTGATAACCGCTACTGTTGGAGCTTGCGAAGATTGTCCACAATGTCCAACAATTGTAGCTAATGAACCGACAATAGAAAAAATTTGTGGATCAGGTACGCCAAATTTACCTACAATTGAAGCATTAGGACTTGATTTTCTTGAAACGGCAACTGTTACATGGAATCCAGACCCTAGTGAAGTGATAACAACTGCTTGTGAAGTAAATACAGTTAGTTATATCCCTACAATTGGCTGTATAGAAAATTCGTCGGTTCAACTAATAGGGGCAACACACACACTAACCGTTTTTCCTGATCCTGATCATTATCAAGTCAGTACAAGAGCGTTTGAGTGTGGAGAAACACCTGTATTAGATTTTGGAACAACAGAATGTGTACCACTAATTTTAGATGGAATTGATTATCCGCCACAAGATGGATGCACTACACAAGGGAATCCGCCAGTACCAGGTAGTTTTAGTTGGGTACTAGCTTACCCATTTCAAGATGCACCTTGTGCAGATATTTTGCCAACTGTTGTCGCTAATGTTGCAGGATGTGAAGTATGTCCCGAATGTCCAAGTACAATCTCTACTATACCGACTACAATAATAAGCTGTGGTAATACGACTCCCGATTTACCAAGCTTAGAAGCATTAGGGGGGGATAACGTAGAAAATGCCCTATTAACTTGGAGACCAGACCCTAGTGAAATGATTGTCTCAACTTGTGATGTAAAAGAGATCAATTATATTCCAACCATTACTTGCAGTAAAGATGAGAGTGTGGAAGTCGTAGGAGCCATTTATACAATTAAAGTCTATCCCGATCCAAATGATTTTGCAGTAGAAACTGAACCTGCCAATTGTGGAGCAATACCTAGCATTATACAAACAGGAAAATGTGACTTGCTGATTGATGAACCAGTAATCTTTTCTGCACAAGATGGTTGTACAGCACAAGGAGAACCACCGATAGAAGGGCATTATACTTGGGAAGTAGATTATCCTTTTGAAGTAGACTGCATAAGCAATATAGACCTAGAACCTATAGTGGCAGCAATAGCAGCTTGTGAGGTTTGTCCACAATGTCCCAAAGTAATTAATGGGACAGCAACCCAAGAACTTGTAGTGGGAGATGCCCTTCCTCATTTACCTCCTAATGAGGCACTAGGCATAGATGATTTAACAAATGCAATAGTAGAATGGACACCTGATCCATCCTTGCTAGTCAATGCGACCTGTGAACCAATAGAGGTGATTTATACGCCTACTATAACTTGTGTAGAAGACAGTACACTTAGTTTAGTTGGAGCCAATCACACTTTAATGATTTATCCCGATTTTGCAGATTTCAATTTTGTATTGAGTGATGCGATGTGTAATGGAACGCCAATGATTAGAAATACAGGGGCATGTCCATTATTATTTAGTGAACCATTAATAACACCACCAATAGACGGATGTACCTCAAACGGAGAAAATCCGATTAATGGTACTTATACTTGGGAAATTGCTTATCCTTTTCCAGAGGCACCAAATGCACCGACTTATGAACCGATTTCAGCAATTTTAAAAGGTTGTGAAATTTGTCCAGATTGTCCAACAAGCGTTACAGGCAGTCCTTCTACTGAAATACGTTGTGGAAGTGGGCGACCTATACTACCTAATATTAGTGATCTAGGAATTGATGACCTAAGTAATGCGGTATTAACTTGGAGTCCGAATCCTAATGAATTGGTCTTGTCCACTTGTGAGGTACTTACAGTAGTATATAGTTCTATTATTGAATGTTCGGAAGATGAAAATACAACAATTGTAGGACCTACACACACCTTATTCGTCTATCCAGATATAGATGATTACAAATATGAGGTGGAGAATAAGGAAATTTGTACAGGCATTCCTAAAATAACCAGCATTGGTAATTGTCCATTAACTATTAGTGAGCCAATAATTGTAGAAGCGCAGGCAGGATGTACCAGATCAGGAAATCCGCCTATTGCTGGAACTTATACATGGAATCTAACTAGATATCCAGAAGAAACAACTTGTGGAGAAGCTTTAGAGGAAGTCATTGCCATTATTGAAGGATGTGAAAACTGTATTGATTGTCCTAGTGTGTTGAGGTTGAGTCGAACAGTTGAGCATAGTTGTGGAAATAGTCAAGCCAATCTTCCAGAAAATGAGGACTTACAAATTGACAATATTGACAATGGTTTGGTGACTTGGGAACCAGATCCCAATGTAATTATAGAGTCTACTTGTGAAGTGCTAGAAGTGGTTTATCAATCCACAATAAGTTGTTTAGATGGGACGAATAGTTTTTTAGGACCTATACATACTTTATGGGTCTATCCAGATACAGCAGATTACCATATTGAAGTCAATGCGGCTGCTTGTGGGGGAGTACCTAATATTACTAATGTAGGAACTTGTGAATGGGAAATTGGAGAGCCTGTAATTGTACCAGCACAAGACGGCTGTTTACAAGAAGGAAATCCACCAGTATCAGGTAATTATACTTGGAATTTGACCTTTCCATTTGAAGAAGCTCCTTGTCAACCAGTTAACACAACTGCTCAGGCAATGGTTAAGGGATGTGAGGTTTGTCCAGATAATGCCCCCTGTAATACCCCAATCAACTATGATACAAGTTGTGTAGATCATGTTTTGGAAACGAATGAAAACTGCTGCAATAATTGGGGGAGTGATTGTGAAATGTTTTATTGGGATTGTTATCAAGAGGATGATAGTGCAGGTGTAATCGGTTTTTACATCTGGATTGACTGGAATGAGAATGGCATCAAAGATGAAGGGGAATCAGGTGTAGAAGGAGTGATTGTTAAATTATATGATGGAGAAGGAAATTGGGTAGATACAGTTGTCTCTGATGAAAATGGATATTTTCTTTTTACCCAACTCCCAGCAGGAAGTTATGTATTGATTTTTACCCTTCCTGATGGTTATGATTTTACCATGCCTAATATTGGAAGTGATGAAGCAACAGATAGTGATGTAGACCCTAATAATGGAAACTCTGCTCCAATTGATCTAGCAGAAGGAGATGTACACTTTACAACAGGAGCTGGTTTATTATTGACAGAAAGCGATTGTAGTGAACTAATGGATATGGATGTTCGGAAGATTTGTGAGAATGGGGTATATAATACTTATGATCTAGCAATTAGTGGAAGTTTAGGTACTGCTCCTTTTACAATCAGTGGAGATTATAAAGGGAGTTTTGAAGAAACTTATGCCATTACACAAATATCTGATGATGAAAACTTTACTATAGAAATTACAGATGATACAGGGTGCAGCCAAACATTTTCCAATGATGATTTTACCCCTTGTATTAAATTAGAAGTAGATTTATTGTCATTTGATGGAGAGGTAATAACAGCAGGAAATCACTTAAGTTGGATAACACTTTCAGAGGAGCATAATGATTACTTTAGTTTGTATCATGCTACAAATGGGAGTGATTTCAAGAATATTGCAACTATTGATGGTCTGGATATAAGTCATACTACGCAAGCTTATACGTACTTAGATAAACAAGCTTCGAGAGGAAGTAATTATTACTATCTAAGTCAAACAGATCACTCAGGCAAAACAACCATAATATCTAATACCATTCATTTATGGAGAGGAGAGCAAATGCATGGAGAAACATGGATGAATGTACAAACTTTACCTACACAAGAATTGTGGCAAGTACAATACCAATTGGCAACACCCCAACCAATAACATTATCCATTTATAATGCCTTGGGACAATTGGTATTTCAACAAAAAGAACAGGAACTTATAGATACACACGATATACTTATTCCCACGACACAATTGAATACGGGAATGTATTTGATTGTATTGAACTATGCAAATGAGACCATGATTCAAAAAGTTACCAAGTAATAGTAAGGTAATGAATGTAGAATAATGGTAAAAAATATTAAACGGGGTTTAATGTGGTTAATCCCCAGTTATAGACATGCAAATGTTTAACTGGGGATATTTTTTTACTGTTACTTATAAAATAAAATCTAAAATAGGCTTACATCCTTTTACTTTAAGCAGTAGAGTGATATTATTTCACTTTGCTGCTTTTTTTATGGCTAAACGGAAACTGTAATTAAGTGTAGATAAATGATAGATACATATTATCTTTGTATCATTATTGCTCAAAATCTCATTCATCATTAACTATGAAACTAGGCAAAATCATTCGCTGGGGCATATTTATAGGATTTATTATAACTAATATTATAGCCTACAATCACGCCTATCAATTTACCCACTTTGTAGACCCCAATAAATATAAAAGAACCAAACGTCCAGAGCATCTAAGTTTACTAGAAAAAGTAAAAGTCTTATTTGGAGGAATTAGTGTCCCTAAACCAGTTAATAAAAATCGACCTGATACCTTATTTGAAGTCATCTATATAGAAGGAGAAGAAAAGCTAGAAACATGGCTAATTCCTGTTCCTGATCAAAAAGGAATTGTAGTGCTATTTCATGGTTATGCCAGTTCAAAATCTGATTTATTACCCTACGCCAAAGAATTCAATAATAAAGGCTATTCGACCTTATTGGTTGATTTTAGAGGGAATGGAGGCTCAACAGGCTATACGACTACGATTGGTTATAAGGAGGGGGAGGATGTAAAGTTAGTGCTAGAATATATGCAAAAGCGATTCCCAAGAGAGCGAATGATTCTCTTTGGGGCTTCTATGGGAGCTGCCGCTATTATGAAATCTGTAGAAGCCTATGATATACAAGCAGATAAAATTATCCTAGAATGTCCATTTGGTAGTTTACTAACCACCAGCAAAAAAAGATTTGAAGTCATGGGTGTACCATCCTTCCCACTTGCTGAAATCTTGCTATTTTATGGAGGCATACAAACAGGCTTCAATCCTTTTAAACATGAACCTACGGAATATGCAAAAGCCATCAAAATACCAACTTTATTGATGTATGGTGCCAAAGATGCCAGAGTGACCAGAGCAGAAACAGACACTATTTTTAAAAATTTAGCAGGCCCCAAAGAATTGGTCATTTTTGAACGAGCCGCCCACGAAATCTACCTAAACGATCATCGAGAAGATTGGAATAAAATGGTGGAAGAATTTCTATCAGACGAATAGAAGTAGTCTGTTTTATTTTTGATTGATTGTTTAAGCTTTGTTGTATTCTACTATTGTAAATAATAAGGAAATTTTGTCTTTGTTATAAATGTTGATTTAATGAATTTTATTTTTTTGGTTTAGGAATAATTGAGATTTTTACTGTTTTTATAATTGAAAATTTATTTTATGTATGTTTTGTTTCTCCTGTATAATTGCTGAAATGTTCTTATAATTGTTCATAAAAAGACTATAAAATCTCTTAAATTACTTCAACAAAATGCCAAATAAAACTTAATTTTGTTGTGGAAATAGCTTTATTTTCTTATTCTGACAGTCAATACTAATCTAATTTTAATACTAGAATGGAATGGTAGAAGTTCAACTTTTACCATATCATAGCCATATAAAGTACAAAATGTTCTCGACCTACTTTCAATTAGGACTACAACACATCGCAGATCCGACAGCTTATGACCACATTGTTTTTATTGTGGCACTCTGTGCTGTTTATAAGCTTGGTGAGTGGAAAAATGTGATAATATTGGTGACAGCCTTCACCATTGGGCATTCCCTTACCCTTGCTTTGGCGGCCAGTAATATTCTCAATGTACCTGCCCCCATTATCGAATTCCTAATCCCATTAACGATTTTTCTGACCGCCATTTTCAATGTTTCCATGTCAGAAACTTTTCACACCACAAAGATTCAACTAAACTACTTTTTAGCCCTCCTATTTGGCTTTATTCATGGAATGGGTTTTTCCAATTATTTTCGAGGTTTACTAGGAAAAGAAGTGGATATCCTAGCACCATTACTAGCCTTCAATCTCGGCATTGAAATAGGGCAATTGGCCATTGTAGCCTGTATTCTAGTAGCAACTTATATTGCTTTAAATGTTCGACAAATCAAACACAGAGAATGGAATTTATTCATTTCTGGTGCAACGGCTGGAATTGCCATTGTTTTAATGATAAGTACTAAATTTTGGTAAAATAACTATCCCAGTAATTGCTTCTTTACTGCCTCCAACTCTTCCTTCGTATTCACATTCCTCAAAGCATCCTTATTTGGCACATCCAATAAATGTACAGGGGAGTTAATCAATACTTTTCTAGGGCAAGAATAGCCTTGTGTCAAAAAAGACAATAAAATAGGATAGCTACGAGGTTCCCAGATGGTAATCAAAGGTTCTGGAAACTCATTATTAGGGCTATTAAATGCAGTCGCCATTGCGGAAGGATTGCGATTTTCTACTAAAAAAGAAAGATTAGGCGCATCCAATAAAGGCAAATCGCAAGCAACAACCAACC
>JAHDFT010000485.1 GCA_020628015.1 Bacteroidota bacterium | reverse complement strand
CCCCTTTGGAGGGGGTTTGGGGGAGGAACCGCTTGTCATTACTGGATTACGGGTCATTGTTGCCGATGAAAAAACAAACAAATTCTTCCTTTTTAATATGGATAAATACTATTTTAACCTTCTTTGTTTAATTTGAATGTCAATTATAGGTTTGTCGGTTAGTTTTTATTAGTTTGGCAATGATTGATTTTGTTTGTAACTCAATAAATACAGTTGCTTCCTCCCCCAAGCCCCCTCCAAAGGGGGATGGATTTGTCGGAAATAAATAGTTGTTGTTGAGCTGCTTCTTAGGAGTGAACTTGGCCAAACTTTTAAAAAAAAACAATAAATACATTTGTGGGTTTATATTTGAATCATATTGAGTAATAGTTTTAAGTCGTAAACTCATACGATTTTCCTATAGCCTATCATTATTGAGTTATAGAGCATTTTTGTTTTTGGAAATACACTAGAAAAACAGAAGTGTCCTTTTTTATTTGGGAGGGCAGATATGAAATCTGCTCATACAGATTAAAACTTCACCTTCAAATTCACCCCCACACTCCTAGTCGAAGGATAAGCCATATCTTCCACCCCAAAGGCAAAATTTCGCCCCTGCATGGTAGTTGTTTCTGGATCGAAGAGGTCATTTTCTGTAAAAAGAAGGACATTATTGGCAATTAAACCGAGTGAAAGGTCTTGTAAACCCATATTTCGCAGCCAATCTCGGTCAAAATCATAAGATAAACCGACGGAACGCAATTTGAGGTAAGAGGCATCGAAGACCGCATTTTCCTCATTTGCCCTATTGTAATATTGATTGTAGTATTCTGCCGCAGAAATCACCGTTGTATTCTCCACAAAAGTACCATCACCCGCATCGGTCAAACCTGCACCGATAATGCCTTCCTCCCTACCTGGAAGTGTAGAAGCTAGGACACCAGAAGTACTGCCAATCGCAAACATACGAGAAACCACTTCACCGCCTTGATGCCAATCAAATAGGAAATTCAGCTTAAAGTTTTGCACTTTTATTTCATTACCAAAACCGAGTATAAAATCAGGATTGTAATTGCCCAATTTTCGTAGTTCTGGACTTCTAACAGGAAAACCATTGGCATCAAATACCTGTTGACCATCTACTTCCATCAATCCTGTACCATACATATCACCCATTAAACCGCCAGTTGTTGCATCGCTGCCTGTAGGCGTGGCAATAAAGAAAACCGTATTATCTGTACTAGAATAGACCCTAGCATAACCTGTTACATACTGTTCAATGCCTTCTGGTAATTCTAGTACCCGACTTACATTGCGAGAGAAATTAAAGAAGCTTGTCCATTTAAATGCATCGGTTTGAATCGGAACAATATTGAGTACTGCCTCTAGTCCTCTACTACGGATTTTTCCTCCATTCACCACACGCTCTGGATACCCCCCAGCCGCAGAAGCAGGCAGGTTAATAATTTGATCGGTGCTGGTGTTTTGATATACGGTTAGGTCTAAGGCTAGGCGGTCATCAAATAACCAAAATTCGCCGCCAGCTTCCCAAGCATTCAAACGCTCTGGTCGAAGATTGGCATTGAGGAGGCGAGAAGAATTGGTTACCAATGGATTAGAACCATAATTTTCATTAAAAACAAAGGTATTTCGCAACTGGAAAGGATCGGTATCATTCCCCACACTAGCAAAACTCAAACGCAATTTGGCAAAGGAAATGGATTCGGGTAGACTCAGTAGATTGGTCAAATTTAAACCCAAAGCCGATGAAAAATAAGCGAAGGAATTATTTTCTTTTGGTAGTGTACTCGACCAATCATTTCTAAAGGTTAAATCCAAATCTACTAAGGATTCATAAGATAGATTGGTAAAGGCATAAAGGCTATAAATGCGTTTGTCAGCAATTGCCTGTTGAATGACCAAAGGAATTTTTGTATTGCCAAAATTATAAATCGCTGGCACCGATAATTCCCCAGCAACGGTACTTTCATAATCACTATGTTGATTCATTATATTTCCACCAATCGAGGCATTGATTTGTAAAGGTCGATGCCAGTCATTGCGATAGGATAATAAAACATCCGTATTGTTTTCCTGAAAAAGCACCTCATCTTCTCGATAAGCTCCGTTTTTAAATCGCTGCGTACTAAATGCACGTTTAGAAGCCCGCAAGTCATTATAATAATCCATACCAGAACGCAAACGCAATCGCCAATGGTAATTGAATTGGTAATTAAGGGCAAGATTTCCGATTAAACGATGTTTATTAAAGCTATTGGTATTTTCAAACATGGTTAGATAAGGGTTATCCATCCATTTGTAATTGTAGTTGAATTGCTGGAAATTCTCCTGGCCAGCCTGCCAATAATCCTTTAGTTGCTCGGTATCTGCTTGACGACCCATCCAAGTAAATAAATACATGGCATTTTCACTACCATAACCTATCCCTGGTCGATTGCTACTAGAAGAATTGATATAATTCGCATAAGCACGAGCCGTTAGTTTATTGGTCAATTTATAGCGACTACTTAATGATAGTCCATTCCTTTTTAAATCGGTATTTGGGGTAATCCCTTGATTATTAAGACGAGAAAAGGACAATCGAAAATTTCCCTGATCATTATAAGCAGATAGGGCAATGTTATTATGAAAGGTAAAACCTGTTTGAAAGAAGTTTTTGATATTGTCTGGATTGGCAATGAATGGGGTAGGGGTGATTGGATTCCCTTGACGAGCAATCACATCCCCTGCTCGAATGACATTCCCATCAATATCCGTAGAAGGACTGTCGAATTGTGGAATAGATTGCCCTTCTAATTTAGGACCAAAACTGACAATTCCTCCATCATTTACCCCAGCATCTACACCATCCTCATAAGCAAATAAACCGCCTGCGCCTTGTCCGTATTCATTTTGGTATTTAGGGAGGAGGAGGGGACTATCAGCGGTGATGCTGGTGTTATAAGTCACACCAAAACCGTTACTGCCCTTACGTTTATCATAAGCACCGTCTTTGGTTTCAATGACAACAACCCCATTAGCTGCCCTAGATCCATAGAGCGCAGAAGCGGCAGGGCCTTTCAAGACATTAATGGAGGCAATATCATCAGGACTCAATTCTGCTGCTCCATTACCATAATCCACCTCTTGAAAGTCATTCTCTAAATTTTCCGTAGCATTGCTGATTAATTCATTGCTAATGGGAATACCATCTACGACAAAAAGTGGTTGATTGCCACCAGAAAGGGAAGATTCCCCTCGTATGACAATCCTAGAAGAAGAACCAACACCAGAACCGCCATTTGTTGTATGCACCCCAGCGACTCGACCAGCTAAAGCATTGACCAAATTGGTTTGGCGAACTTCGGTAAATTCTTGTGGGTCTATTTTTTGTACGGCATAGCCTAAAGCCTTACGATCTCTTTCAATGCCTAGCGCAGTCACCACAATTTCATCTAATTCTTGTGCTTGTGCTTCTAGGCTTACATCCATTTGAGCGGTTTTATCTATACTTTTTTCTTGTTGTTTAAAACCGATGAAAGAATAGACCAATATTCCCCCATCTCCATCGAGCAAAGTGAGTTCATATTGACCATTCACATCACTTGTTGTCCCATTATTTGTCCCTTTTTCTAATATATTGACACCAGGAATGGGTTGATTCTCTTCGGTGTCTGTTATTTGTCCTTTGATGGTTAATTGGGCATAGGTATAGCCTGTCATACTCATCATAAGGACGAAGAGTAAGATTGATTTCATGTAATTGATTTAATAAAATGTAGCTAAGGAACAGTCAAAAAATAATTGTACCATTTTGATTGATAAATTTACCCCTAT
>JAHDFT010000484.1 GCA_020628015.1 Bacteroidota bacterium | reverse complement strand
AATCCCCCCATACATCCCTTCACACAAACCTAAGCACTAAAAAGACTAGGCTTCTTGGAATTCTTGTAGAATGGCTTTAACATCCGCACTTTCAAAATCTATATCCCCTTTTGGATATTGCATATTAAAGCCACGCATGGTTTCGAGAACGGTTTTGGCTACAAAATATTCCTTATACCAATTATCATCTGTAGGCACAATCATCCAAGGAAAAATTTCGCTTCCATGTTCAAAGACATCTTCGTAGACCTTGCGATAAGCTGGCCATTGCTTGGCTTTTTCTAGGTCTTCGGGACCATATTTCCATTGCTTTTCAGGAAGGGCAATTCTTTCATAGAATCGGGCTTTTTGCTCTTCTTCCGAAACATGTAAATAGAATTTGAGAACGGTGGTATTATTGTGTTTGAGCAGGCGTTCAAAATAGTTGATGAGGTGGAAACGTTCTTTTGCTGTTTCATCGTCTATCCAGCCTTCTACTCTGGTGATCAGAACATCTTCGTAGTGAGAGCGGTCAAAAATTTGAATCATGCCTTTGGCTGGTACTTGTTTATGTACTCGCCATAAGAAATCGTGGGACAATTCTTCTTTAGTTGGCCCTTTAAAACTATGAACTTTGATGCCTAGCGGATTTACCCCCCTAAAGACTTTTCTAGTTGCTCCTCCTTTTCCACTAGCATCCATCCCCTGTAACACAACCAATAGACTGTGTTTACCTTCGGCATACATGAGGTTTTGTAACTCTCCGATTTCTTTGGCATATTCTTTTAATTTCTTGCGGCATTCTTTTTTGGTAAAACCTTCAGGTGCCTTTGTCGGAATGGATAAGAGGTCTATTTTTGACATGATAAGTTTCTTTTTTATCTTTATTATTTAAAATGAACTATTCACATGAGTGCATGACATATTGGGGGATTTTTGATGCAATTCGGTAGCGTGCGACCCTGCTAGGGTCGAGATATTAGGGTGACTTTTATTGACTAACGTACTGTGACCGCTATACGGTCATTAAGAAAAATAGCTAACATACCTAATCTCAAAGGAGCTAAGTATAAGACCTTTCATAATAAGGATTACACCTTCCCCCCAATATGTCATGCACTCTATTCACATTGTTAATATATATGCTAGACAGCATTTTGTCTGGGAAAATACTAAGTAAAAGTGGAAAAGTAAAATATTAATTTTCCTCAATTGGACGTTTCTATTTACTACCAATCAAAAACACATTCACTCATTACATTAAATACAAATATTTATCAATGAAAACATTAATACTCATTCGCCACGCAAAATCAAGTTGGGCAGATGCGACATTAGATGACTTTGATCGGCCACTAAATGATCGAGGAAAGCGGGATGCACCTAGAATTGGTGCATTTCTTAAAGCTAAGGGAATTGCTCCTGAACTCATTATTGCAAGTCCTGCAAAACGGGCTTTTACAACAGCTAAAAAAATTGCTAAAGCGATTGATTTTCCAAAAGAACAAATTATTCAAGAACCTAGCTTCTATCATTTTGGTTATAGAGGCACGCCTATTTTAATTCGCTTGGCAAAGGTGGAAGATGCCATCAATCAAGTGATGATTTTTGGGCATAATCCCACCTTTACTGGTCTAGCAAATCACCTGAGTGGGCATTATTTTGACAATGTACCTACTTGTGGAGTCGTGGCCATTACTTTTGATGTGGAAAAATGGAAGGATATTGATGGACAAAATGGGCGGTTGTGGTTTCATCAGTTTCCTAAGTTATTGCCATAGATAGTGAAGAAGATTTGAAGAGGGGTAAAATGAATTTTACCCATACTATTTTATCTATTTTCTTACTATATTTTACTCCTTACTCCTACAATAACAAACATAGACTCATGAATAAATATGTAGATCGAGAACTCAGTTGGCTGTCTTTTAATGGACGGGTTTTACAAGAGGCAGCGGATAAACGAGTACCTTTACTAATGCGCTTGAAGTTTTTGGGCATTTTCTCTAATAATCAAGATGAATTTTTTAGGGTTCGTGTGGCGAGCTTGCGACGTATTTTGGCAGTTAAAAAGAAGAAGGCCAAGGTTGCTTTAGGTTTTAATCCTAAAAAGATTTTGAAGCAGATTAATGAAACGGTGGTCATGCAACATGGGCATTTTGAGCGTATTTTTGCAGAGATCAGAGAAGAGTTAGCGGAATACAATATTTATATTGTTAATGAAACAGAATTAACCAAATTACAAGGAAAAAAAGTACGGGAATATTTTCATGCCAAAGTACGCACTTGGATTACCCCTTTGATGATTGATGAAGTGGATGAATTTCCTAGATTGAAAGATGGTTGTATTTATTTAGCTATACATCTTTATAAAAAAAATGATCCTACAGATAAAAAATATGCTTTAGTAGAATTACCTACAGAGCATTTATCTCGCTTTTTTGTCTTTGAACGCTCTAAAAATCGTACTTATGTCATTTTGTTGGATAATGTCATTCGTTATTGTCTAGAAGATTTATTTTTCAAAACCGACTATGATCAATTCAAAGCCTATACGGTAAAAATTACCAAAGATGCAGAAATGAATTTTGACCAAGATGTATCTAAGAGTTTTTTAGAATTATTACAAATTGGTTTAAAAAAACGTAAAGCTGGTAAGCCTGTGCGATTTATATATGACCAAGAAATAAATAGTGGTTTACTTCATTTTATTACCAAAAAGTTAGAATTCTCCCAAGAAGATAGTATTATTGCAGGCGGTCGCTACCACAATTTCAAGGATTTTATGAAATTCCCTGATTTAGGACCACCCGAAATCCATTACCACCCTTTACCTGTACTCAAACACAAAGCCATCAGTCCTACAAAAAGTATATTCAAGCTATTGAAAAAACAGGACGTTTTGTTGCATTTCCCCTATCAAGCTTTTGATCCCCTTATTGATTTTCTGCGAGAGGCAGCAATTGATCCAGATGTCAAATATATTAAAGCGACTTTGTACCGATTGGCCAAGCATTCTAAAATTATTCAAGCACTTTTACAAGCTAAGAAAAATGGCAAGAATGTATTAGTTATCATTGAGTTACAGGCTCGTTTTGATGAAGAAGCGAATATAAAATGGGCAGAGGAATTGCAGGAGAATGGAGTACGGGTCATTCATGGTCAACCAGGTATTAAGGTGCATAGTAAATTACTATTGGTAGGCAGAGAGGAAGATGGCAAGATCGTTCGTTATGCTAATATTGGAACGGGCAATTTTAATGAGTCCACAGCTTTGCTTTATACAGATGAGCATTTAATGACCGCTCATAAAGGGATTACCAAAGAGGTGAATAAGGTGTTTGATTTCTTAGAAAATAATACCCCACAATTGTACAAACATTTACTGGTATCCCCTTATCACATGCAAAAAAGCTTTCTTGAACTTATTGATATAGAAATTCAAAATGCTTTGGCTGGTCAAAAAGCCTATATTATAGCCAAAATGAATAGTTTGAATGAGGAGAAAATGATCAATAAACTGTATGAGGCTTCCCAAGCTGGGGTAAAAATCTTTTTAATTGTGCGTGGTATTTGCTGCTTGGTACCTGGCATTAAAGGACTAAGTGACAATATTCAAGCGATTAGCATTGTGGATCGTTATTTGGAACATGCACGTATATTTCTATTTGCGAATGGTGGAAAGGAAAAATGTTACCTCGCTTCTGCCGATTGGTTAGAACGTAATTTACATCGTCGGGTAGAGGTCGCTTGTCCGATTTATGATCCGCAACTGATTGAGGAATTAAAGACCATTTTGGTTTATCAATTAAAAGATAATACCAAAGCACGTTGGCTCAATCAT
>JAHDFT010000483.1 GCA_020628015.1 Bacteroidota bacterium | reverse complement strand
AAGTATAGGGGTAAATTTATCAATCAAAATAAAAAGTTATTTTCTTACTGTTCCTAAGCACAAAATACTGGTAGAGACAAGGCATGCCTTGTCCTTACTTTTGTGTAGGATTTTTGAACGATTTTGCCGTAAAGAAATTCATACAGTCTTGATTTTTGCTTCTTTGCATCAAGGCAAAGAAGAGCCAAAAGTAGTAGTCAAGGGAGTTGATAAAGATATAAAGACAAAGCTAGGTTTATCTAACATCAGTTAATATTAAAATCACATAATCGTATTCGGTGTACCTTGCAAATCAACACCAAATAGAATAATATAATCCCCGATATAATACTCATTAATGATATGGTAGTGATAAAATTCTTCTCCATCGCTATGCTGTGTTGCGGAAGTATGCCCACCTGATTCATCTAAATCTGTAGGGTAATCTCCTGTTGCATTACATTTTCTGCCATAGAGTAAGAAACCATCTTGAAGAATGCCGACTAATTTTTCATCATTCTGAGATAAAATAGTGTTCTCTGGAACATCAGAGGATTCGAGGTGATAGTGATAGCCTGATGGTCCCATATGTCCACCTGCATAATCAAATCCTGATGCGACATTTTCAGATAAGGCAACATTTGGTCCTTCTTCATCATTAAAAATGGGTGCACCAGTAATGGCAATTCCGATTGCCCCTAAACCTGTTGAAGAAGTATTGGCTGCTTTTTGTGGTGCAAGAGGAGCGGTAAGCGTATAACTTCCTGAACGAATGGTACCTGGAGACATTCGGGAAGCATTAGCGATTACAGGATCAATGTATAAACTATTAGTACTGCTCCAATAAGGGGAAGTATGATTAGGTAAGCCATTTGATTCTATGGTCACCTCATCATCATCAAAAGAAATCGTAACTGCATCGGTATTAAATTCATCAAATGCTGCCTTGGGATTGCCACTTGAAGTTGAGCTACTGCCTGTATCATCTGTGTCTGTATTATCAGAGACATAACCCTCTGGTTGTTCACATGCCGATTGACTGACATCAGGATTGCCTAATCCATCTCCGTCGCTATCTTGATACCAAGTGGTTTCAACACAGTCATCGTCATCATCACAAGAGGCGATTAGAAAAGTTGCTCCTAGAAGCAGCAAAAGGGAAAAAGTTAAATACTTCATTGCTTGGTTAATTGTTTTTATACTACAATTTAAATTTTCATCAATCGTTTGGACACTATTTTACAATGATTCCTTCGCTAAAACAATACTTATTTCTAGAATAGATGAATTATTTTCAATAGAATTATTATTTTTCAATTGCTTGCACAAAAGTTTTTAACCACTCTAATGCCTCCTGTTCATTATAAAATAGTTGGACAGGATATATAGGTTTATGAAATTGAAAGGCTTTAGCGATCATTTCATTTAATCCTTTATTGACTAGTAATGCTAAGGAATTGATTGTATTTGTACTAATGAGTATATTAATCGCACTTGGTGTAAGTGTGTGGGAAGTGCGGTGGTCTACAAGTAGTGGCCCAACTTGAGAATTAGATTGTTTAATAGCCAAGATAAACTCTTCAGCATCCGCCATTGTAATTTCATGATTTTTAAAAACAGTTATTTTGACTATATTACTTGGTAGTAAATCAACAATACCTGCTCTACATTGTATAGAGTTATGTGATTTGATTTGCATTTATATTAGATTGTAAAGTTTTAAAATAAATGGCAGATAAGTTTATCATACAAAATATAAAGGCCACTTTTTACAATTCCTTTATAGAAAGTATTAGACAACTTATTCAGTTTTTTGTTACCTATTGGTGGTTGTATAAATTGGGGGATAGTATAATTAATTAGACACAATAATTTATAATGAATTAGCTGACTGTTTAAAGTGTTACTCGTTTAGGTGCCTTCAAAATGAGATTCGTAAATAGATTGATTGTATAATACAGATGTTTATTATTGCATAAGGTTCCAAATTTTTTAAAAATGAAACTAATTGGACTCTATGTTGGTAAGTGGATTCTTGTAAATATCTTTATTGGTTTAAAATAGAATTACTTGGTATAATCAAATAATAATTCTGGCAATAATTATAATAAAAAAAAACGAATTTTGTATTATATTTTGATTTTTATTGATGAAAAATGAATTTTATGACTTTGAATTGTCTCTTTTATGCAAGAATCTAGGCTTAATTAAAATTTTATTTGTTACATTAACATAAATAGCCTATTTTCGTAAAATAAATTTATAAATGACTTTTTTTGAGTGAATTACATCCTTTTGTCTGATATTTTACCCAATCTATTCTAAACTTAGATCACACATTGTTTTTATGCCTGTTTTAAATACCCCCCTTATACTTAATTCTTATTTTATCACATCAAGTATATTTTTTGTATAAAAAAACTCACTAAGTAACAAGCAAAGAATAAATTCGGCATGTTTGTTCGGTTAATTTGTCGCTAGACGAGGCAAAAAACGTAGACGATGCGAGCATCGGCGAGGCTTTTTAACGAAGTATAACGGCAAATTAAACAACAAGATGT
Organism: Bacteroidota bacterium; assembly: GCA_020628015.1. Taxonomy (GTDB): domain Bacteria; phylum Bacteroidota; class Bacteroidia; order Chitinophagales; family UBA2359; genus JAHDFT01. Next base: position 1,283 of record JAHDFT010000483.1, on the reverse strand, counting down.
GGGAGTTATTTTTTAGCTGTTACTAAGCATTGCTAACAATAGAATGCTTACTCATAGCTACTTTTACTTTATCATCTCTTATCTTTTTCTAAATGATGAGACATTAAAAGTCTTTCGTGGCTAAGGATGGTGAGCGTCAAACCTAATATTCACATTATGCCTGGTTATTAATTATCATTATTGTACTTATATACTTTAATAACCATGAGCTATTCTAATAACTTGGTTAATCAGGAGCAGTCTGCCCAATTGAAAGCCAAAACATCTTTTTTTCAACCACAAGGAAGTGGTACCTTTTTCGGGGTAAGTCAACGAAAACCTTATTTTGCGCCAGCAGTTCAACCTAAAAAAACAGCCCCTAAAGGAGCTATGGAAGAATTGCAGGAGGAAAGTCCTAGTCAAATGCAGTTAGAATCTTTGACTAGGAATCGTAGTGGGTCAAGTGATGCTAGTGGAGATTCAAATGCTGGTAACAATAAGGAGAATGCTTCTCCATTAGTTCCATATGCTTTTCGCAAAAGTAAAAAAGCACCTAGCCAAGGAGCTAATAAAGACCTGCCCCCACTAGTAGAACTTAAAATGTCTAAAGCATTTAAACGAGATTTATCTAATATCAAAATTCACAAAAACTCTTCTAAAGCAAAAACGCTAGGAGCTAGAGCCTATACACAAGGCAACGAAATTCATTTTTCACCTGGTGAATTTCAACCAGAAACACCCAGAGGAGAATGGTTACTAGCGCATGAATTAGCCCACCTTGATCATCAAGAAAGTGGCAATCTAAAACCAACCAAACAAGGTGTAGATGGTACACCTATCAATGATGACCCTCGACTAGAAAAGGAAGCAGATGACCGAGCGAACCAAGCCATAAAACTTGATCCTTTAAGTACAGATACGGGAACTAATGATGTCTTGAAAAAACCTTTTAGCGGAGCAATTGCCCAAACCAAAATGGTGGCACAATTGAATCCTTTTGATCCTGATGGTGATTATGATCCTACAGGTGGTGGTTATGGAGGTGGTAGTGGTGGAACACATGAAGATCCAGAACAGGATAATGGAAACGATTCTGGTGATAATGGGGGCAGTACTTCTGAGCATACAGGGGGAGATAGTAATGATGGTGGGAATGGAGAAGAAGGTAATGGGGATAATAGCGGTGCGCCAAGTAATCGCCCAGGTGCCACTTCATCAGGTGGTGATGGTGAGGACAATGGAGAAGGAGGGGATAATAGCGGTGCGCCAAGCAATCGCCCAGGTGCTACTTCGACAGGTGGTGA
>JAHDFT010000017.1:20009-23215 GCA_020628015.1 Bacteroidota bacterium | reverse complement strand
TTCCATCAGCATCAGCATCGGCTTGATCTGGATTGGCTGTGTTTGGACAATTATCGTCCTCATCACAAACGCCATCACCATCAGCATCGGATACTATAGCACTACAAGCACAATCCGCATCGTAAACATAGGTCGTACAAGCGGCATCTGGACCTGTGCAAGGTTGACCTGATAGATCGCAAGTGTCATCGCAAGCATCACCAGTTCCATCAGCATCGGCATCGGCTTGATCTGGATTGGCTGTGTTTGGACAATTATCGTCCTCATCACAAACGCCATCACCATCAGCATCGGATACTATAGCACTACAAGCACAATCCGCATCGTAAACATAGGTCGTACAAGCGGCATCTGGACCTGTGCAAGGTTGACCTGATAGATCGCAAGTGTCATCGCAAGCATCGCCAATTCCATCATTATCTATATCTGCTTGATCTGGATTTGGTGTGTTTGGACAATTATCCTCTTCGTCACAGATACCATCAATATCACCATCAGCGATTACTGCTTCACAGTTACAATCTGGACCGACAAAACCAACAGCACAATCACCATCTACTTCACAAGGATCTCCTTCATTACCTAAAGGACATATATCCTCACAATCTGTAGCCAATTGTAGAGTTTCAGAAGCTTTACCATACTTAAATTGTACTTGGAAGAAATCCATAGTTGGTGCGTCTGGCGCACAGAAGAATTCAAAAATATCAGTACCACCATTTTTAATCCCATCTTCACCAATAAAGTTGAACTTAATGCCATAGAAAGGCTTATTCGTTGGGTTCTCTACTTCGTACTCATATCCTAATGAGCTGACTACAATTGCTCCATCTGGCGGAGATACTGCTGGATAGCCATGTGGTAAAGAGAAAGTAACGTGTGATAACCCTCTATTACAATTGCTGGTTAATTGGAATCGGTATCTTCTTAATCCTTCATCATTTTGTGTTACACCAAGATAAGCCACCTCCATACAATCACCTTGTTGAACATCACAAGGATCACCTTCACAATTTTCGTCCAATTCGCCAATACAAGAACAATCTTCTTGGATAAGGTCATTATGAGTACAAGGATCGTGATCATCGCAAGCATGACCAGCAGTACCATATATATAGATGGCTACATAGTTGGATTCTCCGATCCAGTTGTCACAATTTTCTCTTCTAGAACATCGGATGAAATAAGTCGTTTCTGTTAATACACCTGGATCGTAGCTTGGTGTATTAGAGTCAGGAATTACAGTCCACTCATCAGCGTTTGCAGTTGTATAAACAGTAGCTGTTGTACTGTATACCCATACATACTCGATGGCACCGCTTCCACCAGAAGGATCTTCAATACTCATGATTGGGTCTGGATCATAACTTGTACCACACCATTCTTGATCTGGTCCGATTTCTCCAGCATCGGTTACATTATCACATTCTTCACAAGCATCACCAATACCATCATGGTCGCTATCTGCTTGATCTGGGTTGGCCACATCAGGGCAATTGTCGTTGGCATCACATACATAATCATGATCGGTGTCTTGGAACGTACCTGCACAGTTACAGTCAGCATCATACACATCATTTATGGTACAAGCATCGTGGTCATCACAAGCAGTACCTGCTAAATTGCCATCACAAGGATCACAAACATCACCGATACCATCTGCATCTGCATCTGCTTGGTCTGCATTGGCATCATGACGACAGTTATCGCATTTATTCCCTACTCCGTCATAATCTGCATCTGCTTGACCGCTATTGGCAATATCTATACAGTTGTCACAAGCATCACCTACACCATCTTCATCACTATCTGCTTGATCTGGATTGGCTACATGACGACAGTTATCACACTTATTGCCTACTCCATCATTATCATTATCCGCTTGACCGCTATTAGCGATATTTGGACAGTTATCTAATGTATCACAAATACCATCTTCATCACTATCTACTAATTCACCTGAACAATTACATTCACTATCATAAGTATCATTAATGGTACAGTCATCTCCATCATCACATGTTGTTCCTGCTAAGTTGCCATTACAAGGATCACAAACATCACCAATACCATCATGATCTTCATCCGATTGATCGGCATTAGCATCATGGCGGCAATTATCACACTTATTCCCTACACCATCATTATCATCATCGGCTTGACCTGCATTATAAGTATCCACACAATTATCACAAGCATCGCCTACACCATCTCCATCACTATCCGCCTGATCAGGATTGGCTACATGACGACAGTTATCACACTTATTGCCTACACCATCGTTATCATTATCTCTTTGCTTCATATTAGGTACATCTGGACAGTTATCCTCGAAGTTGCATATTGTATCCCCATCATCATCTATTAATGTTCCAATACAGTTGCACTCCTCATCGTAAGTATCATTAATGGTACAGTCATTATGATCATTACAAGCAGTACCTGCTAAATTAGCATCACAAGGATCACAAACATCACCGATACCATCAGCATCCGCATCTGCTTGGTCTGGATTTTCATCATCACGACAATTATCACACTTATTCCCTACTCCATCATTATCTGCATCTGCTTGACCAGCATTATAAATGTCTACACAGTTGTCACAAGCATCACCTACACCATCTGCATCTGTATCTGTTTGGTCTATATTTTCAACATGGCGACAGTTATCACATTTATTGCCTAAACCATCTCCATCTGAGTCACCTTGACCTGGATTTTCTATCCCTACACAGTTGTCACAAGCATCGCCTACACCATCACCGTCGCTATCCATTTGATCTGGATTGGCTACGTGGTTACAGTTATCACATTGATTACCTAAGCCATCACCATCACTATCTGATTGACCGCTATTGACTATATCTGGACAGTTATCACAAACATCACCATCACCGTCGCCATCTGCATCCGCTTGGTCTGGATTCGCTACGTGGCGACAATTATCACACTTATTGCCTACACCGTCACCATCATCATCAGCTTGGCCGCTATTGGCTATATCTGGACAGTTATCATTGGCATCACATACCCCATCTTCGTCACTATCTTGGAAAGTGCCTGCACAGTTACAGTCGCTATCATAAACATCATCTATTGTACAATCGTCGTGATCATTACAAGCGGTTCCTTCTAAATTATTATCACAAGGATCACAAGCATCACCTAAACCATCATTATCGCTATCCGCTTGGTCTGGATTT
>JAHDFT010000017.1:0-19909 GCA_020628015.1 Bacteroidota bacterium | reverse complement strand
AGGATCACAAGCATCACCTAAACCATCATTATCGCTATCCGCTTGGTCTGGATTTGGTGTATCTACACAATTGTCATTGGCATCACAGACATAATCATGATCACTATCTTGGAAAGTGCCTGCACAGTTACAGTCGCTATCATAAACATCATCTATTGTACAATCGTCGTGATCATTACAAGCGGTTCCTTCTAAATTATTATCACAAGGATCACAAGCATCACCTAAACCATCATTATCGCTATCCGCTTGGTCTGGATTTTCGTCATGGCGACAATTATCACATTTATTCCCTATACCATCATTGTCATCATCAGCTTGACCGCTATTGGCTATATGTGGGCAATTATCACAAGCATCACCATCGCCATCATCATCGCCGTCTGCTTGATCTGGATTAGCATCATGGCGGCAATTATCACACTTATTACCTACACCATCATTATCATCATCAGCTTGGCCGCTATTGGCTATATGTGGGCAATTATCATTGGCATCACAAACGCCATCTTCGTCACTATCTATTAATGTTCCTGCACAATTACAATCTGCATCATAAACATCGTCTGTGGTACAGTCATCATGATCATTACAAGCAGTTCCTGCTAGATTATTATCACAAGGATCACAAGCATCACCTAGACCGTCATCATCACTATCCGCTTGGTCTTCATTCGCTATGTCTGGGCAATTGTCACAACCATCAGGTGTACCATCCTCATCTATATCTTCTGCATCATCAAATCCTTCACAAATATCCTCATCATCACAAACACCATCACCATCACTATCTGGTAGAATGGTAATGGTAATTATATTAGATTCGCCGACCCAATCTTCACAACCTGCTCTTCTAGCACATCTGATGAAATAAGTCGTTTCGCTCACTTCTCCTGGATCATAACTTGATCCGTTAGCTCCTTCGATAATATCCCATTCACTTGTATCTGCTAGTGTATATGTCATTGAGGTAGTACTAGACAACCATAGATATTCAATATCACCTGTTCCACCACTTGCATCTTCTAGGCTAATTAAGGTTTCAGGGTCGTAAGGATTAGGACAAGCTGTTTGATCATCTCCAATTGTACCTCCATCAGTTACATTATCACAGTTGATACAATCCACCACCATAGCGTTCAAATCTCCTATAATTTGAGATCCATCATCTTTATCAATAAAAAACCAACCGCTAATTCCATCCCCACAAGTTTTAGCATTCGCTCCATCTCCAACTTGGAAGCCCAAATTGTAATCTGCTGGGCGATTGCTTATAGTCCAAGTCGCTCCGTCATTACTGCCAAGACCCGAAAAGGTACCTGTACACAATTCGTAATAGTCCCAAGTGCGGTGATCTTCACCTTCACAGCCATTATTGGCTTTAAAACTACGTCCTTGATCACTCCATCCATACCAGTTAGTGCCGTTACAAAGTTGTAAATCCACTTCCCATAGGTCTGCTGGATCAGAAACGTTTCCGATAATACCTGTAATAGCACCAGTACCATCAGCATCTATATTCAAACAACCTCCATCCGCATTGAAGGCGTATTTGTGAACAATACCATCTGCCTCTTTTACCCAAAAAGAGCGATTACTACCGTCATAATTTTCGATATTACATTTTTTAGAAGTGTAACAATCTAAAACAGCATTCAAGTCACCTGTTCTTGGGTATACTGCACCCTCTGGATATCCACTAGGAATAATTTCAAACCACGCACTAATTCCATAAAGACAACCTAGACTAGCTCCGCCATATGGTCCTTCCCCAAGTTGTACTGCATAGTTGAGATCTAATGGGGCAATAGTCCAAGAAAGTCCATCATTGTCAAGAATACCTGTAAAGGTACCTCCACATATTTCATAATATTCCCAATCTTGGAAGTCATTGCAGCCGCCCATAGATTCTTTGACATTGCCTCCTATTGCGTCCCATTCTTCCCAAGTTCGGAGGTTACATAGTTGAATTTCTACTTCAAAAGCTGCTGCTTCATCATTTACATCAACAGCAAGCCCACTAATGATTGCAGAACCATCATCATTTTGAAAGAGTTTTCCCCCAATGAAAGTATAGGTAACTGGTTGTCCATCGGAATTGAGAACCCAGAAAGTTCGGACTCCATTAAAATCTTGGACTTCACAAACTCTATCTGCTAATAAATCATAAGGAAAAAGTAATAAAAAGGTAGTTAGAAATAGTAGAATAAAGGAACATTTTCGTTGGGCATTCAAGATACACGAAGGCTGTTCCTTTGCCTCATTGCCCGTTTGTTCCTGTTCTTTTTGAACAGGGAGATTAAAGGTGTTTTGCATAACTAGGCATTTAGCAAGGTTAAAAAAAGGTTTAGTTATAAATTGCCTCAGTAGTCTAGTAATAGGAAATTAAGTAACAAAAGAGTTTTGATTTTTTTTAATACTTTAACATCATTAAGAAGGGGGTTTGATGTTTTGTGGCATTAGTGATGGGTTAGAAATATACTTTACTGTATAGGTCTACTATCTAGTCAAAGAATCTCAGTATGATTTCCTATTTGTTGTTGGATACTTAAATCAAGACTCATAATTAGCATACCACTTAATACATGTAGTAAGTAGACATATAATTTATTTGACCTACAACATAATTTTACTATCTATCAATAGAAATTGACTGACAGTATATATATGTTTGAAAATTTTACTTTAGGTAGGCAGTAAATGAAATGCAAGAACGCTATATACTAAGGCGGAAACAAACAACTAGTGGCGTTTCTAATTCATGAATAGAACTAATTGTATTTTCGAACATTAAGACACATATAATATTAACCAATAGAAATTACATATAAACTATAGAATATAATTTATTAGAGGGGTTTTAGTTGAATTTTTAAAGAGCAATATGCATCAAGAATAGATTCTTAAACAAAACAAGCTCTAGGTACAAAATTCAGGTATGATAATTTACAATACTTATAAACACTTTTTACTATAAACCAATAAGACAAGAAAACAGAAACATACGAATATTGTGTCACATGTACTTATATCCAAAGCTTCTCTTCCAAAAATCAATAAAGTTTAAGTCATGATGTAATTATACTATAAAGATAGTCTTTTTTTTGAATACCCTTACAAAATAATGACAATTTTATTGATAAAAATGTATAGTCTTTTAAAGTCTAGTTTGAAATTTATAAGAAAGGAATTATCAATTATTGGGGAGGATCGTTTATTGTAATAGTTCGTTATATACTAATTTAGTATAAGTTAACTACTTAATTTTAACAAATTCTATCTAATCAATTATATTTATACTACTCTAGTTAGGCCTAAAATCTATCTATATTAAAAAAGCAAAATAATTATAAATAAAGCTATATTAGTGGTCTAAGCAACAGCTAAAAAATAAACTAACATCTTGTTGTTTAATTTACTGCTATACTTCGTTAAAAGGCTCCTCACCGATGCTTGCATCGCCTACGTTTTTTGGCTTGTCTAGCTACAAATTAACCTAACAAAGATACCCAATTTATTATTTGCTTGTTACTAATTGAGAAATAATAATTCAAAATTATACGAAAATAAAAAATAAAGAACGCGGTGACAGGATTAATATAAATTTACCATCATCCAAAATCCATATGTCGTTACCGCGTTCTATTTTCAGTATCCAATCATTTATTACAATAATTCTATAATATTGATTATTGCACAAAAATAAAATTTAGGTATGTTGATATATACTCATGGCTCACTATAGCCACGGTATCTGACATACCACAATTGTTACAGAAAAATCAATAATTGTATTATTTCACAATAGTTAGTTCTAATGCTAAATATACAGTTATTTATTCTATAATTTTATACAGATATGTAATTAACATTACAACATCTTAAATTGCATATATCTTATTCATTAAATTTTGCATAGAAGGGAACATATAACATATTTATCCATACATGTTATATTACCTTAATTTAAATTTTGCTTGGCTTTTTCTTATTTTACGTCAAATAGTACTATTGTTTTCTAGGGTAAGCTTTTCTATAAATAGTCAATAACTATAGGGCATTCTAAAAAATGTAAACTTTATAATAACGATTAATTAATAACCATATATCATGCCAAAATAGTTACAAATAAAAAAATAATATAACACCATACATTTCAGCCTACAGATACATCTTATATAAAACGACATAAGATTTACTCACATACATTTAAATTTCAATTATTATTAATTGACTTTAAAGGATCAGTTTTATTATTGGGCTTTAGTATCTTCTACGAATTGCTCATTTGAATTTGTTTAGGTAAGGCAAAAATAAAATTTGTACCTAGTCCAAGTTGAGATTCACACCTAATGTTTCCCTGATGTTTTTCGATGACTTTTTTACAAATTGCTAGGCCAATACCTGTTCCTGTCTCTTCTGTATTGGTATTTACCCTTTTAAAAAGCAGAAAAATCGTATCGTGAAATTTTTTATCAATCCCAAGTCCATTATCCTTGACTTCAAAATGCCAATACTGTTCTTTATTTTGAACAGTAATGACAATTTTAGGTACCACATTTCCCCTTCTAAACTTAATTGCATTGATCAACAGATTTTGCAATAGTTGTTTAAACATGGTTTTGTTCGCTCGAATATTATCTATGTCTTCAGCTATATTTAATTCGATCTCTACTTTATTTTCCTTTATGCTTGCCTCCAAAATTGTTAACACTTCCTCAATAGTAGCTCTAATAGGTAATTCCTCGAAAAATAAACTTACCGTATTAATTCTTGAAAATTGTAATAGATCTTCAATAAACCGATTCATTTTTTTTCCTGACTCTATGATGTAGTTCATGTAGCGATTGGCATTTTTATCAAAGAGTGTTTGGTATTTATGTTGTAGTATTTCAGAGAAACTAATGATAGAACGTAGCGGTTCTTTCAAGTCATGGGATGCGATATAGGCAAATTTTTCCAGTTCTAAATTGGCATCTATATATCTCTTTAATTCCTCATTTTTACTGTTTAATTCACTTACTTTATCTTTCAATTGTTGTTGATAGTTTTTCAAGTCAGTAATATCAATTGCTTCTACAACAATTGCTAAGATATTTTGATTACTATCTAGGATTGGATTCATGGATATATCCATTATTCGTTTATTCAACTTACTGTCTCTTACACTAACAATTACTCGACTTAGATTTCCTGCTCGTAAATTGAGTACCGCTTTTTGATATTTTTCCAAATCCTCTTCAAAGGTATATTGTTCCAAAAATTCAGTAACATGTTTACCAACTATGTCCGATCTATTAATATTACCAAATTCCAAAGTAGCATTATTGATTTCTACAATCTCACCTGTTGTATTAATTAAGGCTGCAAAATGACAAGCATTATCAAAAATAGCTCTAAACTTTGCTTCGCTTTCTTCTAATATTCTCTTTGTCTCTCTTTCTTGTGAAATATCTTTGATGATCGAAAAAAATAAATGCCGTTCTTCATCAGAAACCATATAACCATATGTCCTTACCCAAAATAGGGTGCCATCCTTCTTTTGATATACCCATTCATAATCGACTTTTCCTGTTTTTAACCCATTTCTAACGATTTCTTCTGCCCATACTGCTGTCTTCTTACCATTAGGTTGAACGGCTGGACTTAGTTTGACGGGTGATTTTTCCAGCATTTCTTCCTTTGTATAGCCAAAAATCTCTAGTGTTTTTTGATTACAATCCACAATTTTGCGGCTCATAATATCAAAAATAATCAAACCATCAAAAGCAGATTCAAACATACGTTTGTATCTTCGTTCCCCAACACGAAAGGCTTTTTCAATCTGCTTCATTTGGGTAATGTCTCGAGCAGTTGCAATAATAAAAACTGTTGTTCCGTTCTCATTGATATAAGGATTCAAAACAACATCTAAAACCCCCATCTTGCCTTCCCCTAGTATTATTTCTACCTGATAACGAACCATTTCCCCATCAAGTGCCTTCTGTAAATTTGCCTCGATCACTTGCTCATACTGCTTATTATAAGTCCCATACTTTGCTTTCCATATAGCTTTGTTCAAGATCATCTCTTTAGGTATGCTCAAATACTTTAATGCTTTATCATTAATATCAATCAGTTTTTTATCTTTATCAAAAAGTCCTATATAATCAAAAGTATTATTAAAAACTGTCCGGAATTTTGCTTCATTTTGTTGCAATTGCTTTTCGTACTGAACTTTATAAGTAATGTCCGTAAAACTCATCACCACTCCACCCAAAAATGTTTGTTCAAAAGTATAAGGGACAATTTTGAGGAGGTATTTAGCTCCATTCTCATGCAGTACTTCTACTTTTAGTCCTTCTTTAGTCTCCTGTACCTTTTGAATCAAGGCAATCAGATCAATAGATTGTAAATTATGCGTTAGATGCTTAAAAGACCTATTAATATCTACTTGCCGTACATTGATAATTTGTTCAATAGCTTTGGTATATCGTCTAATCAAAAAATCTTTATCTAAAAAAATAGTACTAATTTCAGCATGTTGTAATAATAAATCTATATCTCTATCTACTTGTGATAGCTCTTCAATTGTTTTTTGATATTCGCCATTAATATTTTGTAATTCTTCATTGACGGAAATGTATTCTTCATTAGTACTTTGTAACTCTTCATTAGAAGATAATAAGTTTTGATTAGAATGCTCTAGTTCTAAAATTGTTTTCTTTAGTTTGTATTCTATTTGAATGAGTTGGTCTTGAAGTTTACTATGTACTTCATTAAAAATATTATTTGTATCGTCTTGCTCCTCTTGACTTGTGACTTTATGTTTTGCCTCACTTTCTACTAGTTTAATGGCAATAAATTGTTTACTAGGCATACCGTCATCTGTCAATACTTCAATAGTCAAATCCACTAGTAAGCCCTCTTGTTCTTTCAGATAAATTTGTTTAAAAACCAAACCTGTTTCTGGTAAATCTTTAAACTGTTGCTCCATATGCGCCCTGATTATTGCTGCAATCGGTTTGGGTGCATAATCTAAGAAGCTATGTATACGTGTAAAATCTTCAGGAGTGTCTATATATTTTTGAGCATTTTGGGTGATGTATTGAATCATACATTCCCTATCAATAATCACAATAGCAGGGCCATATTTTTTCTGTATTAAGTTTTGAAAAGATAAATTTGCCACTTTATCACTCATATGACTATCCATTTTTAGGTTCAATATTGAATTGTGCTCAACTTGCTCTTGTTGTGTCACTCTAAAATTATATCTAAAACCTGCTCGTTTATCTGATTTTTTGGTATAAATTTTTAATCGACTATCATACGTTTTAAAATTACTAGATAAATTAACTGCTGTCTCGCTTTTTCCTAAAATCAAAAATCCATTTAGGTTAATAGAGAAGTTGAAATTATTCAGTACTTTTTGTTGGGCTTCTTTATCTAGGTAAATGAGTAGATTTCGACAGGTTAATAGATCTATTTTTCCAAAAGGTGGATCTTGGGTAAGGTCATGAATGGCAAATAAAATCATTTTTTTTAAGAAACTTTTCACTACATATTCCTTCCCTTTTTTAATGAAAAATTTCTTCAAACGTGCTTCTGATAAATTCGCTACTTCTTTCAAATTGTAGCTTCCTGATTTAGCTTTACTAATCGCTGTTTCTTTAATATCTGTGGCTACTATTTTAATAGGATAACTTTTACCTTCTTGTTCCTCAAGCTCCTTTATCAACATAGCAATACTATAAGCTTCTTCTCCTGTTGCACAACCACAAACCCAAATTCGAATCACCTTACCCTTTTGAATATTCAATAATAATTGAGGGATAATTTGGTTTTCAATCTCCTCAAAAACATCCATATCTCGAAAAAATGCCGTAACGTTAATCAAGAGTTCTTGAGACAGCTGATGCTGTTCCTGATAAGTATCTGAAATATATTGAACATACTTTTCTATATCCACTATTCGTAGTGTATTCATCCGCTTTTGAATTCTACGACTAATCGTAGAATGCTTATATCCTCGAAAATCAGTATCTATATGTTGTTTTAAAATTTCAATGATTTGATTTATGTGCGTAGTTCCTATATTCTTGTGATAAAATTCCATACTTTTATGAGAAAATGTATTGTGACCATAGTAAAACTTACTAATAATGTATAAAGCTATAATAAATCAGGAAAAAACAGTTAAAATTGAGCCTAAAAATTTAAATAAAACAATAGATTTAGTCGATTTAGGTAATAATTGTTATCATATTATTAAAAATAATAAAAGTTATAAAGCTGAAATTATTCAAATAGATACTTCTAGCAAATTAGTGAAAGTTCGTATTAATAATAATGACTATCAAATTGAGTTAAAAGACAAAATGGATATTTTGTTAGAAACAATGGGTATTAGTACTGCTACTGTAGCAAAAGTAGATGCGATTAAAGCTCCTATGCCTGGTCTGGTGGTTGATATTATGGTAAAAGAAGGAGATACCATCCAAAAAGGAGATAAAGTTTTGGTATTGGATGCAATGAAAATGGAAAATGTCATTCAGGCTCCTGGTGATGGAGTTATTAAAAGTATTGATATTACCAAAGGTAGCGCAGTTGATAAAGGTCAGATTTTGATTAGTCTTAGTTAAAACGCTTCTGTTTCATCACTAAAAAACCTTATTCCCCTTTATTCTAGTCCACAACAACCCAAACAGTTCACTAAAACTCCCTTCAGGCGGTTCTCGTCTAGGGGTAAAAGAAACCGTTCCATCTGCATCCTGTTCAATTTTAAAACTAAATACATAATCTGCTTGATCTCCAAAACCAGCACGCCCGAATTTTAAGTCATGTAAAAATAGGCCTTCTGCCTCTTGTCGGACTAAATAATAACCTTTGCTAAACCAAATCAAACGGTCAATGGCTTTGGAAGATTTAATGGAACTAATCAATTCGTCTTGTCTTTCTAAATAATAAAATTTAACCGTCTCATCCTTATCCCACAGGGAATAATACCCTAACCAGTAACCTTTCTCCCCTTCTGCGACACAATACCACAAAATTGAATTCAAAGGTGTATTGGCTGTCATAAAACGCTCATATTGAACTGCTTGCTGATTCAAAGCAGTTTCAAATACCGTGTTTACTTTCATTTTATTGAAAAGTGTCAAACCGATATAAGCACAACTGATAATGATTCCTAAATAGTTGATATAAGGTCGAACTTGATTGGTACGAATTAGGCGAGAAACAATAACTAAACAAATAATCAAAGGTACAGTATACAAAGGATCAACAATGAATATATTATTAACTCCCACTCTATAATCACTAAAAGGCAGGAATAGTTGAGTACCATAGACCGTAAAGGAATCTAATAATGGGTGGGTAAATAATGCTAGAAAGAATAGCTTGACCCAATCTCGATAGCTAGGCACTTCGATATTTGCTGGTCGATGGGTAAACCAGTCAATAGGTGCTACTAACCAACGCAACAGCACATTTTTATCCTTGTATTTTTCCCTCAGATTTCTCGGTTTCAACCGATACCATTGAAATAAAAACCAAGCAAAAATGGGGGCTGCTATAAATGCGAATATTAAGGCATGACTAAAGCCTCTATGAATGGTTAATCGACTCAATTCATCTAAAAAAGGATAAAACAAAATATCTAAATCAGGAATGGTACCTGCTATTCCCCCCCACAAAATGGCTTTATTACCAATCTTTTTCCCTAAAGCCGCTTCTCCCATAGCCGCTCCTAATACAAACTGTGATATAGAATCCATAAATTGTTTTGATTAACCTCAATTACTGTTGATTATGCCTTGCCTTAATAGATTAGATTATCAAAAGAATAACTCAACCAGCATCAATACAGCAAATAACACACTAGCAATACCATTTGTTGTAAAAAAAGCGATATTTACTCGGCTCAAATCATTGGGTTCCACCAAAGTATGTTGATAAGTGAGTAAAATGACAAAAAGGAAGCAAGCCACCCAATACATCGCTCCAAAATCGGCTATATAACCTGCAATAATAAGCAATAAACCACAAGTAAAATGCAGTAAACTTGCTAATAATAAGGCTCGCTCTTTCCCCAAAATTGTAGGAATAGACCACAAGGCATTATCCCGATCAAAATCCTCATCTTGCAAAGCATAAATAATGTCAAAACCGCTTACCCACAATAATACTACAAAGCCATATAGAACGGGTAAAAGTTCAAAATGTTCACTCACTGCAATAAAAGCCCCGACAGGTGCCAAAGCCAAGCCCAATCCTAGTACAAAATGACAAAGTGCTGTAAATCGTTTGGTATAACTGTAGCCCAAAACAACTGCTAAAGCTACTGGTGATAATATAAAACAAAGGGGATTGATCAACCAAGTTGTCAAAATAAATAGCACACTACTTAAGCCAACAAAAAGCAAGGCATTATTGGCACTAATTATCCCTGCTGGAATCTCCCTTCCTGCTGTTCTAGGATTTTTGGAGTCTATGTCTCTATCCAAATAACGATTAAACGCCATAGCTGCACTTCTGGCGAAAACCATACATAAGAGTACTAAAAGCAATTTATCCCATGAAAAAGGATATGCATAATAACTTGTTGCTAGAAAAAAACCAATAATGGCAAAAGGTAAGGCAAATATGGTATGACTGAACTTAATCAGCGAAAGGTAGTTTTTGACTGTATTTGTATTGGACATAGTATGGTAATGTATTGTAGATAAGGAAATAAAGAATAGTGTAGTAGGAGCTGCTAATACAATACAACAAAAAAAGCAATAACTTGGCTTTTCAAAAACCAAATTATTGCTTCTTTGTGGATAAATATTAATTTACTTTATTGTCAAACAAAGTAAACCTGCATTTATCTATATAGATTACTTACCACCAGCTGGTTTAGCAGCAGGAGCACCTGCAGGTGCAGCAGCAGTTTCACTACCTTCACCAGGAGTAACGTCAGCTTTGATTGTCAAACGAGTTGGGTTAGGATCAGTATTAGCATTGATCGTAACTGTTTTTGTTTGCTTGTTTTTCTTTCCTTTACTGTTGAATTCAACTTTGATTTCACCTTCACCACCTGGAGCGATTGGATCTCTTGGCCATTCAGGAACAGTACATCCACAAGAACCTTTTGCGCTGTTGATGATCAATGGCTCTTCACCACTGTTTTTGAACTTAAATACGTGAGATACTTTCTCTCCTTCGTCGATTACACCAAAATCATGAGTCATTTCTGAGAATTCAATCTTTGTTTTTGGGGTATCATCTTCCGCAGCAGCAGCGTCAGCACCAGCGGCAGGCTTAGAAGCTGGATTTGTTGCATCTGCTTTTGCAGGAGTAGATGGAGCTGTTTTAGACTCTGTAGCTGGCGCACCGTCTTTATCTTTGTTGCTATCAGCATCTGTTTGACCACAAGCAGCCATACCTACAACGACGATAGCTACTAAAAGAAAATTAAATAAACGTTTCATGTTTCTATAATTTTTGAAGAAAATTAATTAATTATTTTAATTGCATGACAAAGGTAGTAATAAAACTTTAGTTTATCAACTAAAGTTTTAGTTTTGTAGAAAAATTAAGCCTTTTTTAACATTTGATAACAAGTTTAATTTATCTTGGCTACTTGACATTGACATAAGAAAGCATAAAAAAAACCTGAAACAAAAAATGCTTCAGGTTTCTGTCTCTTCAGAGTACAAACTCTGAAATTGAAACAAGATTATTTAATTTTACTTTTAGGTGCTCAACAATCTTTATTATTTGATTATTGAGTTAAATGAACTTATAAGTACATTAAAAATTGGAGCGATACTAATATTCATCAAAATAAATAATAGCTAAAGTGTTTTTAATAAAACGACATATTTTACATTATATCGTTTATAATCCATTTTTAGTTTGCTGCCTCTGCTGCATCCAATACATCTTCTGTAATTTCTGCAACAGAAATATAAGTTCGGTTATTTCTCTTTCTAGTAAACTGGACGATACCAGTTACTTTGGAATAAATGGTGTGGTCTTTTCCAATACCTACATTCAAACCAGGATGGAATTTTGTTCCTCTTTGACGAACAATAATATTACCTGGAATGGCTAATTGTCCACCATAAATTTTCACACCAAGTCGTTTACTTTCTGAGTCCCGTCCGTTACGAGAACTACCTTGACCTTTTTTATGAGCCATTTTTATTTACTTTAAAATTTACTAATCTAAGTAACAGTAAAAAAATATCTTCCTCATTTTGATTAGGGAACTTATTTTTTACTCGTTACTAAGTCTGCAATCAATGCTTTGTAATAAGTGCTTAATGAGAAAACAAGTTCCCAAATGAAGTAAAAATATATATTTTTTACTTCGTTTTATTAAGCAATACCATCAATTTTGATCTTAGTTAAAGCTTGACGATGACCATTTCTTACTTTGAAACCTTTTCTACGTTTCTTTCTAAAAACGATCACTTTATCTCCTCTTAAATGCTCCAAAACAGTTGCGCTAACACTAGCTCCAACAGTAGGAGAACCTACACTTACACCAGCATCACCAGCTGTTAAATAAACCTTATCGAAAGAGACTTTATCCCCCTCTTCTGCTTGAAGACGGTGTACATATATTTCTTGTCCTTCCTCTACTTTGAACTGTTGTCCAGCTATTTCTACAATCGCAAACATGATTCACTAGCTTATATAATGAAGAAAAATAGTAATTTTGAACTGCTTTCCGCAATCGAGTGGCAAAGATAGTCAAAAGGTTTGACTTCACAAAAGGTTCTATAAATTAGATCATCGTTTTTTATTTTTTTTTCCACAAAATTTTCCAAAAAAAATAGCCTGCTCATTTTTTAATGAACAGGCTATTTTGTGAGTAGCGAAATAAAGTACTACTCTTTTTTCTTTTTCTTCTTAAATAACTTTATCCCCCGTTTCCTTTTCTTTTCTTCTGGCTGCAAAGGCTCTTGGTCATTTCCATTTCCACTAGGCTGTGGTCGAGGCTTACTTTTTACCTTCGTCGGCTTAGGCTTAGAAGGAATATACGGAGCTGGGCCAGGTGCAGGAGAAGGCTTTGGCTTCGGTGGCTTTGGCCGTACTACTGGCGGATCAGCCTTTGGTTTTTCTGTTTTTGGAGCATCAGCCTTCGGCTTTGGTGGCGCAGGCTTCGGATCTGATGAAGGCTCTGCTTTTGACTTAGAAGGTGGAATTTTAGGTATTGGCTTCGATGGTTTGGGTCGTTTCTTGATTGGATTCACTACTGGTTTATCCTTCTTCTCTGGTTTAGGAGCTGGCTTTTTTTCTGTTTTTTTTGTAGATGGCTCTGGCTTTGGTCTACTTTTGATTGGATTCACCACAGGCTTACTAGTAGCACTCACCCCTGTATTGGTTTCTACGGCTTTGGTTATTACAGTAGTTGCCGCAGGTGGTGGCACAATAGGCACCAACTCTTTCTCCTTATCTTCTTCTTCCAATTCCTCATCTTCGTCTTTTTCTACAGGCTCTACATATATAGGTCTTCTAGCCACCCTTGTAGAAATCCAATCTCGGCAATATTCCAATTCTTCCGCTAGTAATTCATCTGGCTCATCAAAAGTTGCTTGGCTAATGTCTCTAAATTGTGGGTCTTCATATACTCTTTTCATAAACTCAGCAAAAATCGGTAAAGCCATATTTGCCCCTTGACCAAGTGATATATCTCTAAAACGGATTTGGCGTTCTGCTCCTCCAACCCAAGCCCCAGCGACTAGTTTAGGGGTGATCCCCATGAACCAACCATCACTTTGAGATTGTGTTGTTCCTGTTTTTCCTCCAATTTCATTTTCAAATTTATAACGGAAACGCAAACGTCTTCCTGTTCCTTCATCTACTACATTTTCTAACATATCTACCATTGCATCTGCCACATATTTTTCCAATACTTTGGGCTTATACTTGCGTTCATGGCTGCGATCTTCATAAATCACCTTCCCATTTTTATCCGTAATCTTCAATAAATAAATAGGTGTTGTTCCATAACCTTTATTGACAAAAGTACCATAAGCTCCGACCATCTCTTTTAAGGAAATATCAGGTGTTCCGAGTGCAATGGTAGGCGATTTGGGTAAATCACTTACGATTCCCATATCTCTAGCTACCTTAATGGTACGACTCACTCCTGCTTCTAATACTACCTGTACAGATACCGTATTGACCGAATTGGTCAAAGCACCTTTCATAGAATAGCTGCCTCCATACTTGCCATCTGCATTTTTTGGTGACCAGCGTTGGAATTGATAATAAGTAATTTTACTATTGGGATAATAGGTACAAGGTTCTACACCATGTTGCATTGCTGCGGCATATACAATCGGCTTGAAAGTAGATCCTACCTGACGTGTGGAGGTAACGTGATCATATTGAAAATGCTTGTGATTGATTCCGCCTACCCAAGCTCTGACATAACCACTCTTAGGCTCCATTGCCATAAAACCTGTATTCAAATGACGTAAATAATAACGTACTGAATCACGAGGAGATAAAAGGGTATCTATTTCATAAGTATTTTTCCCTTCTGCATCTATTTCCCCATTATAAGCAAAAACACGCATCTCAATTTTTTCTCTAAAAGCACGATCCATTTCTCTTTTAGACTTTTTGGCTTTTGTCATCACTCGATAACGCTCCGATTGTCTAATTCCTCTTTCAATTGCATCTTTATCGGTTCCCCAAGGATCTCCTTCCGACCAGTGATCTTCAAATTTATCTTGTAAATCTTGCATGTGAACAGCTACTGCTTGTTCTCCATACAATTGCATGTCATAATTGATCGACGTATGGATTTTTAAACCATCTGTATATAAACTGTATTTTTTTCCTGTTCTTTTGTAAATATTCTCCAAAATAGGCTTTAACTCCATCCGCAATTTCTCTCTAAAGTGAGGAGCTTGTCCATCACTATGTGACTCTCTTCTATATTTCAAGCCCATAGGTTTGGCCTTTGATTTCATCGCATCTGCACTAGATAAATACCCATATTTTTCCATCTGCTCAAGTACTACATTTCTACGCTCCAAAGATCGTTCTGGATGCAATCTTGGACTATAAGAAGTTGGAGCTTTAAGCATACCGATCAAAGTAGCTGCCTGCTCTCTCGTTACATTATCTGGTGTGGTTTGGAAAAATCGTTTGGTAGCTGTTTCAATACCGTAAGCCTGTTCCCCAAAAGAAACGGTATTTAAATATAGTGTAATAATATCTTCCTTTGAATAGACCTCTTCTAAATCTCTAGCAATAATCGCCTCCTTGGTTTTATTGACCAACATACTCAATATACCATAATCTTGACGAGGAAAAAGGTTTTTAATCAACTGTTGGGTAATTGTACTACCTCCACCAGAAGAATCGTCTCCCATCAAAATCGTTTTAAACAATACTCGAAACATACTTCTAGTATCTACTCCTTCATGTTTAAAGAAACGAGCATCTTCTGTGGCTACTAGAGCTTGTAAAATATTAGCAGAAATATCTCTAAAATCAACATTAGTACGATTTTGTATATAATATTTCCCAAGTAAACGGCTATCTTCCGAATAAACCTCCGAGGCAAGTGGATTCCGAATGGCTTTTAGCTCATCCTTTGTTGGTAAAGCTCCAAATGCTCCATTGTAAACCGAAAAATAAAAACCGATACAGGTTAATAAAAACAGTAAAGACAAAACCAGCAATACAACCCCTGTACGAATGATAATGGAAAGTAAGGAGTTATGCTTTTTATTGGGGTATGGCTTGGTTGCAGGCATATTTAAATGTTATTTTCTAGTATGTAATAAGCAGTAGCTCAATTACAAAAGGTCTGTTTGTGCTATATAATATCTAGCAAACCATCAGTAATAATATATAAAAGACGGCCAACTATCACGTAAGAAACTGATTTAT
The DNA here is from genome assembly GCA_020628015.1 of Bacteroidota bacterium. Lineage (GTDB taxonomy): Bacteria > Bacteroidota > Bacteroidia > Chitinophagales > UBA2359 > JAHDFT01. The sequence goes on along the minus strand of JAHDFT010000017.1, from coordinate 4,018 downwards.
AAGCATTCCCATACCCTAAAATGGGAATTTTACGTCAATTTGACACAAAAAGAATGCTTAACTAATCTAGGCGTATCAAGCTTGCTATAATTGTAGGTGTGTAAATTCTTTGCTAATGGTAGTATAACGATGGATTTTCAATCAATTAGAGGTGAATAGTAGATCGCTACAGTAATGAAAAATAAAGAATAGATAATAGTTATAAAATAAAGTTACAACATCCATATTAGTCCTACAAAATAAAATGACTATAATCCTAAATATTTTTCATTTTCAAAAAAATTAGTAGTTAAGTAACAGTCAAAAAATAGTAAATCTCTTGATAAGTGGTGAATGAATTAGAAACGATAATTATACTCCTAACAATAAAACAAGAATACTATTTTTCGACAAAATACAGGTACCACCTTAGTACTTGTCAAGTCTGACCCAAAAAATATTGTAAAGTAAAATGAAATCGCAACTTATTTTTAAAAGGATTGGTTATATTTGAAACAGCTCTGCTAAAATTCAGTCTTTAATAGAGTGTTTGAATGATGAAATCTATCTAAAAAACAGGTAAATTTCACCAATAAAATTGTTAATTTCTAATCAACCATACAACATTCATGAAAAAAATAATTGCAATAGTCGTTTTAGTGCTTATTTTAGCCCTTGCCCTATTTGTTTTTGTAAGCGGTTGGACTTATAGTGACGGTAGTCGGGCAGGTTATTTAATTAAAATCTCCAAAAAGGGAGTTCTTTTTAAAACCTACGAAGGCGAACTCAATCTAGGTGGGTTAAGTGATGGGGAAACCACAGCAATCATCAATCAAAACATTTGGAAATTTTCTTCTTTGGATGAAGATGTTTATAAAGAACTACAAAAGTACGAAGGTCAACGAATTAGTGTAAACTACAGGCAAGTATATCGCAATTTCCCTTGGCAGGGTGAAACGGATTATTTTGTTACTGGAGTCGAGTTATTAGAGTAGTATTATTATCAAACACATTAACATAATATAAGAAGATAGGGAGTATTTTTTAATAAATACTCCCTATTTTTATTGTAATCTATCACACAATAATACACCCTTCCTCCTTTGTGCCAAATACTTCTGCTTGACTTTGCTCATATCGCCAAGCACTATACAAAGCCAATAAAGCATCTAGGTGATGCCAAGAAATAATCCGTTCTTTTGGCAAAACAGTTGGAAAATGAGCATTGATTTGATCTACTACAGTTTCAATATTTCCCTTTTTACCTTTATAGCCCAATTCTTTCAAGCCCCAACGCCTCGCATGAACCGCAGGATAAGTCTCTATCAAGTTAATGCCTTCCTTTTGTAATACTGCTTTCAAACGCATCGCTCTAGCGGTCAAACCACCAATAAACATAGGAGACATGCCCTTCAATAAACGATCTGCCTGCCGATAAAAATAGTCATTATACTTTGTTGAATTTTGATAAACACCTGGTAGAGAAAGTGGTGCATCAAAGAAAACAAGTCCTACCTTCAATTGTCTAAGCTGCGTCAAAACAAAATCATCTGCATCTTTTCCTTTTTCCACCGCATAAAGTTCGTACTTTTGTGCTACTTTATCATAAGTCGCAATAACCGTAGTACCTGCTCGTTTTGCACCATAATCAATGCCACAAAGTAATGTATTGTTGCTTGTATTGGATTGTTGATTCATATTTTTGATAAAAATAGGTAGAAAATAAAAATAAACTGCTTGACCATGCCAGAACTTCGTTGGAATCCTTTATTACGCACTTATACAATGGTGGCTGCCAATCGGCAAAACCGCCCCCATATGCCTGCCAATTGGTGTCCATTTTGTCCAGGAAGCGGCAAAGTGCCTGATGATTTTGATGTATTGATGTATCCCAATGATTTCCCTGTACTTTCTCAAAATCCAACTCCTGTTGATCCTTTGACTTCTAATGCTTACCATACTACTGAAGCTTATGGCAAATGTGAGGTCATCCTTTATTCTCCAAAGCATCATGCTAAATTGTATGAGTTATCTTTAGAACATGTTACCAAACTCGTTTTGCTTTGGAAAGAGCGTTTTGAGTTTTTACAACAAGATGCAAAGATCAAATACATTTTTCCCTTTGAAAATCGAGGAGCTGAAGTAGGCGTTACCATGCCTCATCCACATGGACAACTCTATGCATATAATTTTGTTCCGCTAAAATTACGTACAGAATTGGATAGCTGCAAGGCTTATTATGCAGAAAACGGGAAAAATCTATGGGAAGTGATGTTGGCAGAAGAAAAGGCTGATGGCCGACGGATTATACTAGAAAATGAGCATTTCACTGCCTTTCTCCCCCACTTTACTGATTATCCATTTGGGGTATTTATTGTCAGTAATCAACAACTGGGTACTTTTGCTGATTTTGATGCCGCAACTGCTCAAAGTCTAGCTCAAGTCCTTATCCAACTGACAGGTGGTTTCGATTTGATTTATGATCGCCCTTTTCCTTATATGATGTGCATTCATCAACAGCCCATCAATACAGAGGAATATGCCGATTGTGCTGCTTATTTCCGCTTTCATATTGAGTTTTATCCGCCTTTACGGGCTAAAAATAAAATCAAGTGGTATGCTTCTTCCGAAATGGGGGCTTGGGCTGCGGCAAATGTGGTCGCTGTAGAGGATAGCGCAAAGATTTTGAGGGAAGCGATTGAACGATTTTTAAATAACGAGTAAAGAAATAAGAATGACTTTCTCACAAATATTTGGTGAAAATAGTAGCCCTTTACAAGACTATTTCGCCCCTGGTCGGGTCAATTTGATTGGGGAACATATTGATTATAATGGTGGCTGGGTATTACCAATGGCTATCGAACAAGGCATTAAAGCAACAGTCAGACGTAGGACGGATCAAAAGATTCGGATACATTCTTTACAACAAGAAGGCATATTTGAAATTGATTTGGCTGCTCCTGACTTTCAACATCGGCCGAGTCATTGGATGAATTATCCTTTGGGGATCATCCATATGCTCGCAAAAGTTCGTCAAATTCCTCTGGATCAAGGCATGGAGATTTTATTGGATAGTAATTTACCTGTTGGAAGTGGTTTATCCTCTTCGGCAGCTTTAGAGGTTTTAATCGCTTATATTTACCTCCATCTAGCCAATCATCCTTTACAATCGGATAAATTAGCCATTGCTCAATTGTGCCAGCAGGTGGAGAATGATTTTGTGGGGGTGAAATGTGGGATTATGGATCAAGCGGCTGTTGCGCTAGGAAAAAAAGGAGAAGCGATTTATTTACAATGTGATTCCCTAGAATATCAGTACGTTCCAGCTAATGTTTCTCCTTATGTCTTTTTGATTTTAAATTCCAATAAACAAAGACAATTAGCTGATTCTAAATACAATGAACGCAAGGGCGAATGTGAGGCGGCTTTGGCAGTTATTCAGCAAGAAAGGGAGATTGCGAATCTTTGTGAGGCGAAGGTGGAAGATTTGGATTTGCTTAAAGACCCTATTTTATACAATCGAGCAAGGCATGTCGTCGGAGAAAATCAACGGGTGCAAATGGCTGTTGAATCCCTACAACATAGAGATTGGCATACCTTCGGTCGCTTAATGAATGCTTCTCATTTTTCTTTGCAATTGGATTATGAGGTAACAGGTAAGGAGTTGGATACGCTGGTACAAGCAGCACATACTTCACCTTTTTGTCTAGGCGCAAGAATGACTGGTGCTGGTTTTGGTGGCTGTGCGGTGGCTTTGGTGGTGAAGAATAGGGTAAAAGATTTTGTAGATTTGGTAAAAAAAGTTTACATTCGTAATACTGGTTTGACGATGGAGGCTTATGTGAGTATGGCTAGTCAGGGGGTTTCTATTCGATAATATTTGTAGGGACAAGGCATTTTGTAGGGACAAGGCATGCCTTGTCCCTACGAGTGATAAAAAATAATGCGATAAAAAATAACGCTTGATTAATCCAAAGGCATGTGAATCCTGTTTAATTAAATGGGATTACAAGAGTTCTACATTTAAAACAAAAAATGC
>JAHDFT010000482.1 GCA_020628015.1 Bacteroidota bacterium | reverse complement strand
TTAGTAACAAGCAAAAAATAAATTAGGCATGTTTATTCGGTTTATTTTTTGGCTGTTACTAAGTCGTTTTAAAATATGAAATGTATTAGCTTCGATATGAAAAAACGGCATTGATTCTAACAATCAATGCCGTTTGATATATTCAAGTAGATAGAACTACTTAGAGATGTACTATATGTGGTGGTGAACAAGGTATAAACTGTAGGGACAAGGCATGCCTTATCCCTACATTATATCATTATGATTATGATTATTTAATCCCACTCAAAGTCACCTCAATATCTGCGCCCATTTGCGCCATGACAGAAGTAGACTTCACCAAACAACGCTTACCTTCCTCTACACAAATCCACTGATAAGCTGGTTTTCCTTCACCATTAGCTTGCGTTAATTCCACCTTAAAGGTTTTGAATTTACCCGCAGCCACTTCAATTTCTTCCTCACCAACAACTTTTAGATTATATGCTTTAATCTTTTGCATTTGCACATCAAAAGTACGATAAGTCGTCGTATAATCTGCTGCTAATGGAAGGGAAGTCATCCAAAGATCTAAGCCAGCCCCTTCAACTAAGGCAGGAGCCTCTAATGCTTGGTCGATAGGTTGCGCTTTACCTTGCATACTCATACTTCCAGTAATTTTCTCTGCGGTATGATTTAAATTAATCACCACAGGGCCTTGCTCGATTTTTCTAGAGATTGGTTGCAAAGAAGCTTTATCCAGTTCTGATACATCAGTCATATTACCCATAGGAGAAGCCGAAACGTCAGAAATGACCCATTTATCATCTTTAGCCTCTACTGTTCTGGTCAAATTCATTGGTGGCATTTTTTGACCACCCATAGACACCACAATTTGATATTCATAGCTTTGAGCAGTAGGTGCAACAGCTGGTGCTGCAATTGGAGCAGTCATAATACCTTCATCTACTTGCTTGGCTAATTTTACAGTATTAATGTCTACAACCAAATCTTTTTGCTTCGCCAGAATATTGTCAGGAATATCTTCTTGAAAACGACCACCAACATGCTTTGCCAAGAATTTTTCTGCACTAGCGATAAAAGCCATCATATTATCAGGCTTTCTGAAGCCATGTCCTTCATCTTCTGCAACTAGATAGGCAACAGGTAATTTCAATTCTCTCATGGCAATTACAATCTGATCAGATTCGGCCTGCTTTACCCGTGGGTCATTTGCTCCTTGTACCACCATCAACGGCACTTTGATTTTATCCGCAGAGAATAGTGGTGATTGCTCCATTAACTTTTTCTTGCCTTCCTCTGTTTCTGGGTTACCCATTCTTTTGTGGAATAATTTGCGAATGGCTTCCCAATAAGGAGGGATAGACTCTAGTAACGTAAGGAGATTAGAAGGACCAACGATAGAAACACCAGCAGCGTATACATCAGGGGTAAACGTCACCCCAGCAAGTGTTGCATAACCTCCATAAGAACCACCCATAATGGCGATTTTATCTTCTGCTGCAATGCCTTGTTCAACGAGGTATTTGGCACCCCAAGTAATGTCATCTTGCATTAATTCTCCCCATTCTAAATTACCAGCATTCAAAAAGGCTTTACCATATCCTGTAGAGCCTCTAAAGTTTGGTTGTAATACTGCATACCCTCTATTTGCCCAGAATTGAGCGAAAGGATCATAGCCCCAACGATCTCTTGCCCAAGGACCACCATGAATCAACATAATCGCTGGTAAGTTTTCTGCTTTTACACCTTTAGGAAGCGTCAAATAAGCAGGAATCTCTAAGCCATCGCTAGACTTATAACGTACTGGTTTCATTTCTGTTAAATGCTCCTTAGGTAGCTCAGGTCGTGGACTGTATTGGTAGGTTAATTTTTTTGTATCTCTATTGTATAAATAAGCGGCACCTGGATCAACATCACTATTCCCATAAATCAACCAGTTCTTTTCATCTTTAGTAGAAGAACCGAAATAGATTTCTACATTAGGCAATTCCTTTTTGATATTATTGTAATCTTCCTCATAAGATTTATCTATAAAATACATACGAGGTTTATCACCAATATAGCGAGTAGCAATCAATTCTTTGGTCACATCAGAAAAGAAAGCACGACCGAAATCTACTTGATTAAGTGGATCACCTTCTACTAAGGTTTCTTTTCCTGTTTCTAAATTAAATAATACCAACTGCATCAAATCACGATCTCCTTTATTGCTGACCATGTATACTTCTTTGTCATCTTTATGGAAGCGATATAAACCACAAGATTCTTCATTATTACAGTTGTAGAAAGACTCAAAGCCATCTTTGGTTACTTTTAAGAACTCTGTACCTCCATCATCTGTAGTACGACTAGCTAGACGCAATTGATCTGCATTATCAAAAGTCCAGCCACTAATGCGTTCTTCATTCTTTTTGATAAGTGTTTTTTCTCCTGTAGAGATTTTAACTGCGTAGAGGTCATGCCAAGAAGCATCCCGGTCATTAAGACCAATATAAATCAAATCATGATCACTTTCAGGAAGGTTGTATAGTTGAGTACGTACACTCTCTACACCTGTTAGGTTACGTGCTTCTGGTACAACTTGTCCTTCTTTCAATTCCTCAGCAGGATTTAAGGCATAGACATTAAAGTTTTCGTTTCCGCCTTTATCTTGGACATACATGATGTATTTGCTATCATGTGTCCAAAAATAACCAGGAATTGGGCCAGCTGTATCAGCAGTTACAGGCCTTGCCTTTTCAAAAGCTTCGTCAATCCCTTTGATCCATATATTTCTCACCTTATTATAAGGCTTGATAAAGGACATGTATTTACCATCAGGAGATAATTGTGCGCCAGCGACCTCTGGATCACCGAAAAATATTTCTCGGTCAATAATTTCAGGCATACCAGTTGTGGTGATGCTTTTAATTGTATTGTCCTTAATCGCCTTCGCTGCCTTTTTAGCTTTCAGCTTACCAGGTTGTGTAGTTGTTGTTTTCGACTTTTGTGCCTGTACACCAATATTAGTCGAACAAAGCATCAAAGTGACTAGGGCAGTCAATAATGCAAATTGTTTGAAAAAGTTAAAATGCGAATTCATTGAGATGGGTTTTGGTTATATAGATATTGTTTTTTATTGTTGATTTTCTTTTTCTACCAAAAATAGATAATTATCAAACTAATATTCCATTAGTATTCGTTTTATTACAATTATTACACTTTAGGATGTATTAAATGTCATTTTAGGCGAATTTAGTCCTAAAGGTTTTGATATACAAATTAATCCTATTATATTTAGGAATGGGAGGTAATAACTATGTACTATTACCATTACTAATAAAAATGCACTCATCCATCATCATAAAAAAATAATACATGAAGATTAGATTTTACCTTGCCTTTTTAAGCTTATTCCTGCTTATGATAGGCAGCTTGCCCTTTGCTGCTGAAGCGCAAGACCAGCCCAAAAAAGCTGCTATAGCTAGTGTGAATCCTGAAGATGTAGCAGGGGTTTGGGAAGGAATGTATACACAGGATACCCGTGCACCTAGACAATTTACCTATAAAATTACCTTAGAATTATTAGGTGTAGAGAATGGTGTGGCTAAATATAATGCCAAAACAGAATGGCGTTGGGTAGGTAGAGAAAAATATTTTGGGAAAATGAAAGCAGAAGCAACGCTGAGTAATGATACCCTCTATATGAGTGATAAAAAACTATATGATCAAAAGGTAGGAAGCTTCTACTGGTGTAAAAAAGATCATATAATGGTTTATACAGAGACAGATTCTTCGGTTAACTTTATTGGCAAATGGACTTCTACAGATTCTCGTTGCATTCCTGGGTCTGTGAATGTTTATCGAATTGATAAGCC
>JAHDFT010000481.1 GCA_020628015.1 Bacteroidota bacterium | reverse complement strand
TTGATGAGCTATTGCTGATTGTTGAAGCCCTCAAAAACTTCATCAATCAGCAATATTCATTTATAGCACAAAGCATCTATTATCAAGCTATTATTTCCTCATGCTTCACTAAATCCAAGCTTACATGCTTACCATCGTTCCCACGCCTATTGGTCATCTTGAAGATATAACTTTGCGTGCGCTCAATGTATTAAAATCTGTGGAATTGATTCTAGCAGAGGATACAAGGGTGACTAAAAAATTATTACAGCATTATCAAATCAATAAGCCTGTCAAATCCTTTCATGCCCATAATGAGCATAAGGTTTTGGCAAGTATTATGGAGTCTTTGGAGGCTGGTAAGGATATGGCTTTGGTGAGTGATGCAGGAACACCAGGAATTTCTGATCCAGGTTTTTTACTGGTTCGTGCTTGTGTAGAGGCAGAGATTATCGTACAAACGCTTCCTGGAGCCACTGCTTTTGTACCTGCTTTGGTCAATTCTGGTTTGCCTTGTGATCGCTTTATTTTTGAGGGATTTCTTCCTCCCAAAAAAGGGCGTAAAACTCGCTTGGAACAATTGGCACAAGAGTCTCGCACAATGGTCTTTTATGAATCTCCTTATAAAATCATTAAAACCTTAAAAGCGTTGATGGAGCATTTGGGAGCTGATCGGCGAGCCTCCGTTTCTAGGGAGATTAGTAAAATTTATGAGGAGCATATTCGAGGTTCCCTAGCAGAAATTGTGGCTGATTTAGAGGCTCGACCGAAGGTGAAGGGGGAATTGGTGATTGTTGTGGCGGGGATGGATTGAGTTTGTAAAAATTGATAAAATAACTCCCCTCCAAAATTATGTGGTTTTACCATCTTCCTGCTCTGCTTGTTCTTCCTCTTCATTTACTTCAAAATTAATCCTTTTATAAATCGCTTGCATAGACAACGTAATACCAATAGAATCCAAAGTCACCATTCCTTCCAAATCCTCCACAACCGTATGTTTCCACAATTTACGCTCTTCATCTTCCAAAAACCAAATATCTACTTGGGGTGTATGTTGAGTCACTAAAACATATTCTCGAAAAGAATCCAATAAGCTGTATTGATTGAATTTCAAACCTCGATCATAACCTTCTGTAGAATCAGATAAAACTTCTACTACTAATAAAGGATTGGTTAAAATATTAGGAGTCGTTTTATAAAACGTTGGTGCATCACAAATAACAGTCAAATCAGGATAGACAAAGCGATTTTCAGTAGGAATGTGAATTTTCATATCGCTACTTAATACCAAACAATCTTTATTAGTCTGATCTAAAGCAATATTAACTGCTGTACCAAAGTTCATACTTAATAGATTGTGATTTAGGGTTCCTCCAGCCATTTTTACAATTTTTCCATTGTGATATTCATGCTTCTCCACCGCCTTTGCTTCCATTTCTAAGTATGCAGCTACTGAGTAGATCGTTTGTTGATATGGACGATGTGCAGTCATAATATTGTATATTAATGTTTGTTCCTACTAAAATAAGTAATAAATGATTGATTTTGTTGAAAAAAACATAAAAAAATTGGATTTAAACTGCAAAAACCTAGTCTAAACCCAATCTTTTCATTTTATAATGAATTATTCCTTTACTACTTTCCATTGCCCGTTCCCTAATTCAGAACGTACTTTCACAAAATACAATCCACTAGGCAAATCCTCCACAAATATATTTAAAACACTTTGATTCAATAAACCTGATGATTGTTGTATCAATTGCCCAGACATATTATATAGTTCCCATTGATAGCTCCCTATATGATCAGGCAAATAAAGTTGAATGCTTGAATGAGCTGGGTTTGGGAAAACCTCTACCTGATTATTTAAACGAGTATCTTCCTTCCCTAAATAAATTTCTTCTAAACAAACTTGATCATTTCCATTCCGAACATCCATTTTGTGATTGGGTTGGGTGGCATAGAAACAGGGGGTAAATGGACTTCTTGCCCGACTGATTGTAATATCTGGGAAAGTTAAAACGACTTCTTCTTGTGGAGCCAAATTTAGGTCTGTATAGGACTCAATATAACGGCTATAATTGCTACAAATAAAAGAGCAATCATCTATATAAAGGGCATTTAGATCTATCGTTTGAAGCGTTTCTTCCCCTGAATTTTTGATGGTGACAGCAATATCTTTTAAATCTAAATCAAAACGCCCACAATAAGGCTCTTCTCCTTGATCTCGATAATTAGTTTCCCCTATAGTTAATTCCACACAAGCCACATCTGTAACTGGATTAGGGTCTCGCCCTTCTAGAGGAATATCTTTGATTAGAATGTGTTGATATTGTTGTGTTTGTAAGCGAATACCATCGGTTTGTAGAGGAGTGATATAAGTAATATAACCACCGTAATTAACTGGAATATTTGTCTCTAACGTTTCAATCAAATTGAGTTTATAATCATAAATTTGGAAGGCAAAATAGGATTGATCTTTTCCTGTAAACTCTTCTAAAACCCAAATATAGTCTGCATTAGCTACCACTCGATGGATGTACTCACTCCCATTTTCTAAAGAAACTTCTTTTTCTAGGACTAAATCTTTAGTATATAGAGCCAAAGACTTTTTTTTCCAAGCTCCTTTATAAGCTACTATGGAAGACCAGTCAGTAGTTGGGAAAAAGGTATGTAAATTACCTACAGTAATTTCTTTTAAGGGTTTCCCTTCAACAGTTTGTAAGCTTAATAAAGCATCACTAGAATTTTGAAAACCTAGAGCCAATAAAAATAAAGAATCTTGGATATATGCCTGAAATACATTTTGTCCATTGTTTATAGGAATATCTTTTTCTAGTAAACTTCCTGTTTCCGCATTCAAAACTCGGATTGTATTGCCAAATAGCCATAACTCCCCATCTTTCAATTGTATATCTTCTATCGTTTCCCTTCCAAAAGTATCTCCATGCATCCAAAGTAAATCGCCTTTTGAACTAAATTTAGCCACCAATGTAGGTAGATTTCCAAAATCACAGCCTTCACTAATGAGTACCATATAAAAAGAACCATTTTCTCCTCTCTTCATTTGATGTACCCCAATTGCTTCTCCTGTAATATCCTCTTCATATGCTCTTTGCCAGTCTATCTGTCCATCGGCTGTGATTTTGGTGAGCAATAGATTTTCATAGCCCCAGCCTCCGTCTACATGAACTGTAGTTGCAGAAATAGCAGCTCCATTATCCAGTAATAATAAACCTTTACTACGAGTATCCATTCCTTCTCGAAAAGTCAATTCTACAGATTGAGCATAAACTCCCCAATTTACAAGGATTAGACTACTACTCAATAATATGGTCAAATAGTAACAAAGTAAATTTCTATTAATCATCGTTAAGGGTTTTAAATAGTAATGAGTAAATCAGTTATTTCAATCACATTTTATAGCTAAAAAATGTTTTTTTCTAAAATACGAAATTATCTCTTAAATAGTTGTTTAACTTACATTACAAAAAACTTCATTTTTTTAATAAAAAAATTATAAAAACTATTGAAAAATAGTAACTTTACGCATAATTGAATTTTATTGGAAATAAATAATATCTTCCCTTAAATTATTAATAAAGCTCCCTATACTTTTCCCAGTAATTACACTATTTACATTACTACAAAACACATATCATTTTATTGTGTTCCTTTTTTATTTTACTGACAATTAAGTTATAGCAAAAGAATATAAAATCAAATATATAATCCATTTAAACTGTTCAAAGAAAAAATTAAATTTTTCCCTTTTTAATCGGGAAAAAAGGAGGTCTCAAGCGTCAGTCTAATGAGATACCTTAATTTTTTTCTACTATATAGTGATTGGATATTAAATACAATAGGACGACTCAATTATTATATAGGTTCA
>JAHDFT010000480.1 GCA_020628015.1 Bacteroidota bacterium | reverse complement strand
TCGACCCTAGCAGGGTCGCACTCTACCGAATTGCATCAAAAATCCCCCAATATGTGATACACTCGAGCTATTATTTAATTCCTCGCTTATTCAAAGCCTGATGATAACGCTTGGCATTGAGATTATGCTCTTTTAAGGTTTTGGCAAAATTGTGGTAGCCAGAAAAATCATCCTTCGCACAAAAGAAGATATAATCATGTTTGGCAGGGTAAAGCACAGATTCGAGGGCTGCTTTGGAAGGAATCCGAATAGGTCCAGGAGGTAGCCCCGTTACTTTATAGGTATTATAAGGGGAATCTACTTGTAAATGTTTTTTGAGAATCCGTCTTAAGGAAAAATCACCAACTGCAAATTTAACTGTCGGATCTGCCTCCAATTTTTGTCCTTTTCGTAGGCGGTTGAGGTAGACCCCAGCCACTTTAGGCATCTCATCCTTTTTCACCGTCTCCTCATCCACAATCGAAGCCAAAGTCACCACCTCTTCAGGCTTCAAACGTTGTTCCTTTGCTTGATGCTTGCGTTCTCCAGTCCAATATTTTTCATATTCCTTATAAAAACGATCAAAAAGCGTTTCTGCATCTGTATTCCAATTAAATCGGTAGGTATCGGAGATAAAAAGGGTAATTACATTATCTTTGGTAAAGCCTTTACTTGCCAAAAAACGTCTATCATTCATTAATTTGGCAAATTTGGTCGAATCCGCCTCTAATTGTTGTGGGAGCAATTGCAATAATTGATCTTTGGTACGGATATTATTAATGGTAATGTCTACAGGATCTTGATTACCAGTACGCAGCTTGATAATCAGGTCTCTATTACTCATTTTATTAGGCAAAATATAACGACCAGGATAGATTTTATTCGGGTAATTCATCTGTTTAGCCACCCAGTCGAAACTAGTAGGACTAATAATGATTTTTTGATCCTTTAGATTTTGTAAAACATCATTATAAACCGCTCCTGTCGGAATATACAATTCATGCTGACCTGTCTCTGAGGAAAGCATATTGTTGTTGAAGACGGCTTGGTATAAATAATACCCTACGCCTCCACCAACTAATAACAGTATAAAAAAGATGATACCTAATATTTTAAATAGGTTACGCCCCATAAGATTCCTATATTTTTTGACTGGATAAGAGGAGAGATAGAAAATGAGTGGCTTATCTTTTAAAAATGCCCACAAAAATACAATTTATTTCCATGAAACAGCCCATTCACTATTTTAACGGACAATATCTTAATGAAAATGACATTCAAATTCCCATTACCAATCGAAGTTTTCGTTATGGAGACGGTTTATTTGAATCAATGGCACTTTTTCAAGGAAAAATTCCACTGCTGAATTATCATTATCAAAGAATGTCTAGTGGATTGCAGGCTTTACAAATGTCTTGGAAGCTGGATGTGTTGGAGTTAGAGACAATAATTACAACGCTTACTAGGAAAAATGATTGCCCAAATGCTAGAATCCGTTGTCTACTTTATCGAAAAGGAGCAGGCTTATATACGCCACAAGTCAATGAAGTTGGGCTATTGATCGAATGTAAAGCAATGAATCAAAATGGATTTATTTTAAATAAAAAAGGCTTAGATATTGGTTTGTATACAGACATTTATAAAACACCATCGCCCATTAGCCATTTTAAAACCAATAATGCATTAGTCTATATTTTAGCAGCGAAATACAAACAAACGCAAGCATTGGATGATTGTTTAGTGATCAACCATGTAGGCGAGGTGATCGAGGCGGTAAGTTCTAATGTATTTATAATCCACAAAGGCATTATCAAAACGCCTCCCTTAAGTGCAGGACCTGTAGGTGGTACTATGCGTCAGTATATTTTGGATCAATTGGAACAGTATGGTATTCCCTATAAGCTCATAAACATTCACCCCGATTTATTGTTAGAAGCAGATGAATTATTCCTCACCAATGCAGTACAAGGTATCCGATGGGTGCATGCCTATGGAGATAAAACTTATACCAATCAACAGGTGCAGGAAATTTGTAATTTTGTAGGGGTGACTTGTGGTAGTTGAAGTGATTTTAGCTTTTATAACCGTTCAGCTACTACAATTTATCCAAAAATAGAACCGCCATGCCCACCATACACTGGTTTCGCAGAGATTTACGACTAGATGACAATACTGCTTTGTGGAAAGCCTTAACCGAGTCTAAAGAAGTACTCGGTTTATTCATTTTTGATACCAATATATTGGATCAATTAGAAGATAAACAAGATCGACGACTTGCCTTTATCCACCAAGCATTATTGAAGCTTAAAGAAAAACTAGAAGCCAAAGGAAGTAGTTTATTGGTAAAATATGGAAAACCAGAAGAGGTTTGGACAGAATTAATCGAAACCTATGATATTCAAGCGGTTTACACGAATCGAGATTATGAGCCTTATGCCCAAGAACGAGATAAAGCAATATATCAATTACTAGAATCAAAAGGAATTGACTTTAAAGGCTGTAAAGATCATGTGATTTTTGAGAAAAGTGAAGTGGTGAAAAAAGATGGTAAACCTTATACTGTTTTTACCCCTTATAGCAAAGTCTGGAAAAAACATTATGCTACTCATCCACCAAAAATGGTAGGAGATGCCACAGAATCGGAGAATTTTTATCAATGTGATCCTTTGCCCATGCTTTCTTTAGCAGATATTGGCTTTGAACTAGTAGCCGAAGATTTTCCAACTACCAATGTACCTACTGATTTATTGACCAATTACAAGGAAAAACGCAATTTTCCTGGCATCAAAGGAACAAGCCGTTTGAGTGTACATCTTCGATTTGGTACGATAAGCATTCGCAAAATGGCTGTTTTGGGAGCAGAACATAGTGAAAGTTGGTTGAATGAGTTGATTTGGCGAGATTTTTACCAAATGATCCTATTTAATTTTCCTCAAGTGGTCAATCAAGCCTTTAAACCCAAGTATGATCGAATACCTTGGCGGAAAAGTGAGGAGGATTTTGCGAAATGGTGTGCAGGGATGACAGGCTATCCAATGGTGGATGCGGGTATGCGAGAGTTAAACGCAACGGGTTTTATGCACAATCGAGTGCGAATGATCACCGCCTCCTTCCTCACCAAGCACCTACTCCTTGATTGGCGATGGGGAGAAGCCTATTTTGCCAAAAAACTGATTGATTTTGAATTGGCCTCCAATAATGGTGGTTGGCAATGGGCTTCTAGTAGTGGATGTGATGCAGCTCCTTATTTCCGAATCTTCAATCCTAGTTCCCAATTAAGCAAATTCGATAAACAATTGGTCTATATCAAAAAATGGTTGCCAGAATATGGTACACCTAATTATCCTTCTCCAATGGTAGACCATAAATTTGCTCGTCAAAGAGCTTTAGATACGTACAAAGCTGCCTTAAATAATCAATAATATCCTTTATTTTAGCTGTTACTTATTAAAAAATAACCAGTCAAGCATATAGTCTAGCTTGTAAATAATATTAAAATATTTCCAGTATCAATTTTTTAACTATTAATTTCTCCAATGAACCGCTATATTTTGTAACTTTGTGGTAGGGGAGATAAATAAAGCATTGATTAAGTAAGTAGTGTTAATGAAATTAAATGCATTTTTAATGTATTTGCGCTTTTTTTTAATATTACTAGTATTAAATCAAGTGAATAGTAACCAATATCGAACGTTTTTTTGTTGTTACAATATAAAGAAGTCTATTCAAGATGACTTTTGCTATTTAAGATGTTATATTAAACGTTGCTGGAGGATTCCTATCTAAGCTAATTGTCCGTTTTATACTCCCTCCAAATTTTCAGAACAGTCTATTCCATTCTATCCCACAAAATCTGAAAATTGATGTAAGTAACGAGTGAAAAATAAATACTCGATTTTGGTTAGATAAATTT
>JAHDFT010000479.1 GCA_020628015.1 Bacteroidota bacterium | reverse complement strand
ATTTCAAAGAACTATCTTTGCGCCTTGAAATAAAGAACACCACTTATGAGCTTGCTTAAAGAAATCAAAAAAAGACGTACTTTTGCCATTATTAGTCACCCTGATGCGGGAAAAACGACCCTAACCGAGAAATTACTCCTCTTTGGTGGAGCGATTCAGGTGGCAGGTGCCGTTAAATCTAATAAAATTAAGAAAACAGCTACTTCGGACTTTATGGAGATCGAAAGGCAAAGGGGGATTTCTGTATCTACCTCTGTCATGGCTTTTGAATATAGAGATACCTATATCAACTTATTAGATACCCCTGGTCACAAGGATTTCGCAGAAGATACTTATCGTACATTGTCGGCTGTAGATAGCGTTATTTTAGTGATTGATTGTGTGAAAGGTGTAGAGGCACAAACGGAGAAGTTGATGGAGGTTTGTCGAATGCGAGATACGCCTGTGATCGTTTTTATCAATAAAATGGATAGAGAGGGGCAAGACCCATTCGATTTATTAGATGAATTAGAGGAGAAATTATCTATTAAGGTAAGACCTGTTACTTGGCCCATCAATATTGGTGCTAGATTTAAGGGTGTTTATCAGTTATTTAATAAAAAACTCAATCTGTTTGACCCTAATGTAACTAAAATTGAAAAGGATATTATTCATATTTCTGATCTAAGTGATCCTAGATTGGTGGAGGAAGTTGGAGAAGAAGATGCAGAAGTGCTTCAAGAAGAAGTGGAATTAATTGAAGGGGTTTATGATGACCTCTCCTTAGAAGCTTATAGATCGGGAAAATTGGCTCCTGTTTTTTTTGGTAGTGCCTTGAATAATTTTGGGGTTAAAGAATTGCTCGATACTTTCATTGAAATTGCTCCTGAACCGCTTCCTAGAACAACAGATACTCGATTGATCGAACCTACTGAGGACAAATTTAGTGGATTTGTTTTTAAGATTCACGCCAATTTAGATCCACGTCATAGAGATCGTATCGCTTTTTTACGAGTTTGCTCAGGTAAATTTGAACGAAATAAGTTTTTTCACCATGTCCGCCTAAAAAAGAATGTTCGTTTTAGTAGTCCTGCGACTTTTTTGGCTAGTCGAAAGAATATTGTGGAGGATGCTTATCCTGGTGATGTAATTGGTTTGTATGATTCTGGCACCTTCAAGATTGGAGATACTTTGACAGAAGGAGAAAAATTGACCTTTAATGGGATTCCTAGCTTTTCACCAGAATTATTTAGAATCGTCGTCAATACCGATCCTATGAAATCCAAGCAATTGGCGAAAGGCTTGAAACAATTGACCGATGAGGGTGTGGCTCAGTTGTTTACACAGGAGCATCTTGGTAATCAAAAAATCATTGGAACGGTTGGAGAACTGCAATTTGAGGTCATTCAATATCGACTTAAAAATGAATATAAGGCATCTTGTCGCTTTGAGCATAAATCTTTTTATAAGGCTTGTTGGTTAAGTTCGGATAGTGAGGAAGAACTGGATAACTTTGTTAAACGTAAATTAAAATATATTGCAACTGATAAAGCAGGCAATTATGTATATATGTCTCCTTCAGAATGGATTTTAGAAACGGAAAGAAAAAATCACCCTAAAATTCAGTTTCACTTTACTTCAGAATTTGAATAAAATAACTTCAGCCAAACAAATTATCTTTTTGCTTATATATAGTCTACAATCACATCAAAAAAAACAAACATAAAACAAAGTTATACATCTAAAAAACCATAAACCAACGACCTATAACAAAAAAAGGGACTAGCTGAACAAGTCAGTAGCCCCCCAAACATACTTTAGCTATTATTGCTTGAATGCAATAACTCAATTTACGATATTATTTAATTACAAACAAGTAAATAATAAATTAATTTAAATACTTGCCTAAACAATATTCATATCATCAAGAACTTTCATTACACCTCTAACGGCAGTAGCAGAGTGATTCAAGTCTGCCATTTCTTTTTCATTCAAGTCTAGTTCCAAGATTTTTTCTATACCATTTTTACCTAACAACACAGGCACCCCTAAGTAAATATCACTTAGACCATACTGCCCTGTTAACCATGTACAACAAGGAAAAATACGCTTCTCATCTTTAGCGATAGTTTCCGCCATTTGTGCTGCTGCCGCACCTGGCGCATACCAAGCAGAAGTTCCTATTAACTTCACCAATTCTCCTCCTCCTTTCTTTGTACGTTGAATGATCGCATTTAAACGCTCCTCACCTACTAATTCTGTCACAGGAATACCAGCAACAGTCGTATATCTTGGTAGTGGCACCATTGTATCACCATGCCCTCCCATCAATACTGCTTGAATATCTCTTGGCGAAATGCCTAATTCCATTGCTAAGAAAGCACGATAACGAGCCGTATCCAAAATACCAGCCATTCCCATCACTTTATTAGAATCAAAACCAGATGCCAAATATGCACAGTAAGTCATTACATCCAATGGATTAGCCACCACGATAATAATGGTGTCTGGTGAATGCTTAACTACATTTTCGGTTACAGACTTCACAATCTTAGAATTAATACCAATCAAGTCATCACGACTCATACCTGGCTTACGAGGCACACCAGAGGTAATGATTGTAATAGCAGAACCTGCTGTAGCAGTATAATCATTCGTTACCCCTATAGTACGAGTACTATAAGAATTAATTGCTGCTGTTTGGAACATATCTAAAGACTTACCTTCAGAAAATCCTTCTTTAATATCTAGCAAAACAACTTCTTGAGCGAAGTTACTATGGGCTAAAACGTTAGCACAGGTAGCACCCACATTACCTGCACCAATAACTGAAATCTTCATGTTTTCGGAATTTTGCCGCAAAGATAATAAGTTTTTCCTTTTGAGACATAGTAAATAAAAGAATTAGCGCAAATTATCTGTAATATTTTGGACATTTAATAGACTTATGCTTTGAGCATGGTGATCAGTAATGTAATAAAAACAATAAATATGCATATTCTTTCTATCAATAATCTAACTAAGCAATTTGGCAGCTTAACTGCGGTCAATAATCTTAGTTTGGATATTCCTCAAGGAACTATTTTTGGTATTCTAGGTCCTAATGGAAGTGGAAAAAGTACGACGCTTGGTATTTTACTGGGCATTATTCATGCTACCTCTGGTACTTTTAGTTGGTTCAATGCACCCAATCAGGCAAAACAACGCCAAAACATTGGCACTTTGCTAGAGAATCCGAACTTTTACCCCTATTTAAATGCGGTGCAAAATCTCAAAATCACCTGTTTGATTAAAGATGTGCCTTTTAACAATATAGATAGGGTTTTGGAACTAGTGAAATTGGCAGATCGTAAGAAAAGTAAAATCAAAACCTTTTCATTAGGAATGAAGCAAAGGCTGGCAGTAGCCAATGCCTTACTTGCTGACCCTGAAGTATTGGTCTTGGATGAACCTACTAATGGACTTGATCCGCAGGGTATAAAAGAAATGAGGGAAATTATTTTAGAAGTGGGGCAGCAAGGTAAAACCATTTTATTGGCGAGTCATATCTTAGATGAAGTAGAAAAAACTTGTTCGGATGTTGCGATTCTAAAGAAAGGAAATTTACTAAGTGTAGGAAGTGTGGAAACCATTATAGGAAAGGGCAATCGGGTCAAATTGACTACCGACCAAATCGAAAAAGCACGTAGTTTATTGAGTGATTGCTATTTTGTCAAACAGATTAAAATACTCAATGAAAAGCAATTACTGGTTTTTATTAATGAAATCGGTTCCAGTTTCTTGCTTAATAAATATTTGATGGAACAAAATTTAATTGTAGAGGAAATTTATGAGGTAAAACATACTTTAGAAGATCAATTCTTGAAATTGACGAATTAATCAATCAAGGAGATTCCCTTTTTCCTTTCAAACAATT
>JAHDFT010000478.1 GCA_020628015.1 Bacteroidota bacterium | reverse complement strand
ACCCTCCCCAACTCCACCCTACAAATCACCCCAAACCCTGTACAAAACAGAGCAACAATAACTGTCGATTTACCTAATACCAATCCCCTCTCTATCAATATTTACAATGCTAATGGACAACATATCCAAGAAATTGCAACAACCAATCAGATGACCAAAGGGATGCATCATTTCAATTATGAAACCAATCATTTACCAGCAGGGATTTATTATTGTCATGTACAATCTGGAGAGCAGTTTATTACTAAGAAGATTGTGAAGATGGATTAAAAATTTTCCTAAATTCATATAGCTTATTAATAGCTTCAAGTTCAATAAAACATAAACTGACTTTATTTATATTTTAGGAACAGTCAAAAAATAATTGTACCATTTTGATTAGTGATGGAACAGAAATAAATTAGGGAAATTTGTACACTTACTTTCCACTCGTTCCTTATTGACGAATAGGCTCCACAGTAGTTCATTACTCATTATAAAAATGAAATGAAGAACTACTGTGGAGCTTTGTTTTTAATATACAAATATAACAATCAATATTATTTATAAAAATCCACCACCACTCCCCCACTATTTCACAGTAAAATTTAGTCGAAAAAAAGTTAAGCAAACAGACATAAAAAACTATCAAGCAACAATATACACATAAAAAAATAAAGCACACATTAGACAATATTATAAAAATGTTTTTTTAATAATTGTTAGTCCATTTTATATTTGACTCGAAATCAATATGCGTTACTTATTAACATTCATTACCTAAAAATACCTGAATGAGCTTAATAACACCTAAAAACCAATCTAGTAACACTAAGAATCGTCCCAAGAATCCTTTTTTTCAGCCACAGGGAACGAGTACTTTCTTTGGTGGCAAAACCAATAGTCCTTTTTTTCAACCGACTGTTTCCTCCCAAAATCAAGGAGCAGGAAATCAGGGTATGGAGGCAGAGGAAGGACTTGTAGGATTAGATAATTTTCAATCTACACCAAGTAATCAACAAGCGTCTGGAGCCAATTCTCTCCTTGTTCCTTATAGTTTCAAAAAAACGGGAACAGGAAATGGCAATTCTTCAGATGCGCCTTTGACCAGCCCTATCACTATGGGTGGAAAAAGTAAACCCAATCACTCACCATCAGAAAAAGAAACTGAAAATGGGTCTGAAGTAGATGATATGCAAAATAATGAAGCAGCAGATTCCGTCAAGGAAGGAGCTGCTGCTGGTGATGATGGAGGAGATAATAGTGGCAATAATGCTGGTGAAGATACATCTACTGGTAATAATCCATCAGCATCAGCAGGGGGTAGTAAAAGTAGAACAGGAGGTAGCACTAATGATGCTACTAATGAAGAAGGCACTTCCGAATCATCCTCTCCTACAACAGCGGAACCGCAAAGTAAACCTGTAGATACAGGTATTATTGCAGCTTATTTGCGAGAACATGCTGCCCTATTCATCACTAAGGGACAAGAAAAAATCGCCCAATTGTCCAGCCATAAAAAAGAAAAAAAATCGGCTGCTACAAAAATGGAAGAATCCAATAAAGCAGTTGCGCCAAGTGCCAATGAAGGGCAGGCAATTGCCAATAAACAATTAGTAGAACAAGTAGAGGCTCGCCCTCAACCGCAAACTAATCCAGAAAAAGCCAAGAGTCAATTTAATGCAGCTTTAAGCCAAAATTTACCCACCAAATTAAAGGAAGTTGCAGATTTTAAGAAAAACAAAAAGGCAGGACAAATTACTCAAGCAGTTCATAATGTTATCCAAGTAGATAAGGATGGTGTCCTGAATACTTATGAAGCGATTGGACAACAAGCAAATCCTGTTGCTGTTCCTAATAATGCGGTTCCGATTCCTCAAATTGAGGCTAGTAAAGAGATTTCCCCAATGAATTTAGGCGATCAAATGATTGCTAATTTACAAACAGAACATACTGATTTCTCTGCATATCAAGAGCAAGTTGACCAAAAGTTAGCAGCCGAAGGTTTGACTGAAGAACATATGGATATGGTTGATGCAGGGGAATTATTGGAGGTTAAGGAAAATCAACAGGCAATTATTGATAGCAATAAAAATGCTAGTGCCTTAGTCGAGACAGAACGCTCAAAGGCCATTAATGATATGAATCAAGAGTTGACCGCAGAAGAGCTGAATAAAAAAGCGGCTATGGAGGAGAGTCGCCAGAAGGGGTTATCAGAGGCTCGTGGCTTACAAGAACAAGCTAAAACGTCATTTGAGACGGAAAAAGGTAGCGTTAATGATACGATTAATGAGATTTATTCAACAGCCCAAACAAGTGTCAAAACCAAGCTAAGTAGTTTAGAGAGTCAAGCATTTAGTGAATTTGAAGCAGCGCAAAAAGAAGCTACAGATACCTTTGAAAATAATGTGGATGCTAGAATCCAAGCGTTTAAGAAAAAACGTTATAAAGGATTGATTGGAAAAGGAAGATGGCTTACTGACTTAGTTCTAGGACTGAATCGTTTACCAGAGGTGAAAATAATTATGGAAACTGAAAAGGCTGCTTATGTGGTCAAAATCAATCAAACCATCCACAATATTAATCAACGCAATGAAGCAACCATTAAAGAATGTCGAAGCATTATTAGTACTGCTCAACAAGATATTGAAAATTATGTAGCTCAATTACCAACCGCTTTACAAAATCAAACAGCCGCCCTTCAAGCAGAAATTCAACAAAAATTAGATGCTTTAGATGAGGAAATCAATCAAAAGGAAGCTGATCTAAAAGCTGCTTTGGAAGCTCGTAAAGAGGCTGCGATACAAGCGATTAATGACCGTATTGAAGCGCTCAATCAAGAAATGCGTGGGCGAGTAGAGAAAATTGTAGACCGTTTAGCCAATGCTGCTTTGAAATTTTTGAGATGGGCTTTGGTCAAACTTGGTGTCAAAGATCCTGACCGCATTATTAATACCTTAAAGAAGGTAGGAGAAGCCATTAAAAAAATCATCAAAAATCCGAAGCAGTTTTTCAAAAACTTAGGAGCTGCGATTGGTGGAGGATTCAAGCAGTTTGGTAAAAACATTAAAGAAAATCTACTAGACTCTGTTGGTGGCTGGCTAACTGACAAACTAGGTATTGAAGGCTTTAAATTTCCAAAGAAATTTGATTTAAAAGGCATTTTTCAAATGGTTTTATCCTTCTTTGGCATTAGCTGGGATTCGATCAAAGGCATGTTTAGCAAGGCTTTGGGAGCGAAATTGATGAGTAAAATTGAAAGTGGTGTCAGCCTTGTCAAAGGATTAATTGAAGAGGGGCCTGCTCATTTGAAGGATATGGGCGAAGAGAAATTGAAAGAAAAAGTAGGGGATGAAATTGGTCAAGACAAAATGAATCACATCACCTCCATCGTCCAACTCGTCCAAGCGATCCGAAAAGATGGTATGTCAGCCCTCTGGGACTTCTTCAAAAATAATGGTGGCGGATTGAAGGATAAACTTAGTGGAAAAGTTGGCGATATTAAAAAGACTGTTGTTGCAGGGGTCAAAAAATGGGCGATTACCAGCCTCATCAAAAAGGCGATCACCAAAATTGCCACCCTCCTCAACCCAGTTACAGGACTCCTACAAACCATCAATTCCATTTATCAGACCATCAAATTCTTCCTAGACAATCGAGAGGGTTTGAAAAATCTAGTACAATCCATTATAGGGGCTTTGGGTAAGGTTGTTGATGGGGATGTTGGCGGTGCTTCAGGAGATATTTTTAATGCGATTATGCAGGGTATCAAGCTCCTACTAGATTTCTTCGTAAAACTATTGAACCTCAATAATTTCTTCGATGCCATCAAAAAGGCGATTGAGAAGGTAGTGAAAGTGGTGAATGACTTTATTCAAACGATTGTGACTTGGATTGCGGATCTTGTTAAGGGTTTGTTAGAGAAGTTGAAGAAGTGGTTTGAGAAGATGAAGGAGAAGATAACGGGTAAA
>JAHDFT010000477.1 GCA_020628015.1 Bacteroidota bacterium | reverse complement strand
TTTTAGATCAGCAAATAAAACTAATGGATCAATACAAACGAGGCTTATTACAGCAGTTATTTTGTTGAGTTGTCATCATGGTTGTTTATATGCCATCGTTTCCTCTCCTTTTATCAATAAAATCACCTCATTTTACCCCCATTATATTTCTTTTTTTTATCTTGATAGATGGACGCATTATAATATACTTTCAAAGTAAATGCTATTATAATGACAAGGTTCACAATAATAATCCATGAAATATAATACTAACACAAAATGACTACTTTCGCCAATGCTTTCATTCGCTTTTTTAAGAGTATCCTACCTTCTCCATTCACCATTGCTGTTATCCTCACCTTCTTTACCGCAATTCTTGCCTTATTATTAACCAATGGAGCAGCAGACAGTCAACAGCCACAAATCTTGCAAATCGCCCTTTTTTGGGAGAAAGGGGTGTGGGAGTTATTGACTTTTACCATGCAAATGATGCTCATTCTTGTATTGGGACATATTATGGCTTTGTCCAAGCCTGTCAATCGCTTTATACAAAGCATTTTACGCTATTGTACGAGTACGGCCATCACCGCTTTCTTAGTCACCTTATTAACCATGTTAGTTGCTTTATTTAATTGGGGACTAGGTTTGGTTTTTGGGGCGATCTTTGCACGAAAGGCAGGGGAGTATGCTGCGGAAAATCAAATACCCTTGAACTATCCATTGATTGGGGCTTCGGGTTATGCTGGTTTAATGGTCTGGCATGGTGGTTTATCTGGTTCTGCACCGCTTAAAATTGCCGAAACGGGACATAAATGGGAGGCTTTGACGGGGGTGATTCCTGCATCAGAGACCATTTTATCTATGATGAATATTTGTGCTTCTATTTTGATCTTAATTGCGGTGCCTTTGGCGATGTATTTTCTGGGAAAAAGGAGTGAAAGTAGCTTGGTTCCATTACCAGCTATTACTAAAGAAACAGGTATAAGAGATGCTACCGTAGAAGGGGCAGAGGTATTGGATCATTCTAAGCTATTTGCAGGGCTTTTTGGTGGATTAATATTGCTTTTATGTGTGTATAAGGCAGGGGTGACAATCATGGCAGGTAAAGGAATTGCTTTTTTGACCCTGAATTATATCAATTTATTGCTCCTTGCACTAGGAATTCTGCTACATGGTACCATTGCTTCCTTTCTCAAAGCTGCTCACCAAGCCATTACAGGGTCTACAGGCATTATGATTCAATTTCCGCTCTATGCAGGGATTATGGGTATTATGAAATACGCTGGTTTGATTGCCATATTTTCCGAGTTTTTCTTTCAAATATCTACTAAAACAACTTTTCCTTTATATACTTTTATTAGTGCTGGTGTGGTCAACTTTTTTGTGCCAAGTGGTGGTGGGCAATGGGCAGTACAAGGGCCAATTATTGCGGATGCAGCGAATCGGATTGGGGTGGCGATGCCTAAAGCGGTCATGGCACTTGCCTATGGGGATCAATTGACCAATATGATGCAGCCTTTCTGGGCTTTACCTCTATTGGGCATTACTGGATTGAAAGCTAAAGATATTTTACCCTATACTTTAATCATGATGGGCATTGGAATTATTATTTTTGGTGGTATTTTATTGGTTTTTTAGTTGGCAAAATGCTAACTTTGACAGGTGAATGATTTGTGATTGTATTGACCATAGACCATAATAATATGAAATTTGAACTGACTTCTGAATATAAACCTACAGGTGATCAACCCAATGCGATTAAAGAACTGGTAGAAGGGCTTGATGATGGTGTTCGAGCGCAGACTTTGCTTGGAGTAACGGGTTCTGGAAAGACCTTTACAATGGCTAATGTCATCCAAACGGTTCAAAAGCCTACTTTGATATTGAGTCACAATAAAACCCTTGTGGCACAATTGTATGGAGAGTTTAAGCAGTTTTTTCCTAATAATGCGGTGGAATATTTTGTGTCTTACTATGATTATTACCAACCAGAAGCCTATATTCCAGTTACGAATACTTATATCGAAAAGGATTTGAAAATTAATGAAGAGGTGGAAAAGCTGCGTTTGCGGACGACTTCTTCCTTAATGTCTGGACGTAGGGATGTGATTGTGGTGGCTTCGGTTTCCTGTATTTATGGTATGGGGAATCCTGCGGAGTATAAGGATAATATTATCCGTTTATCAGTAGGGGATAGCATTCCAAGGCGACAGCTTTTACTAGCTTTAGTAGGGAATTTATATTCTAGGACAGAGACAGAGTTTAAACGAGGGAATTTTCGAGTACGTGGGGATACGGTAGAGGTTTTTCCACCCTATGCAGATGATTATTCTTTTCGCTTGACCTTTTTTGGGGATGAATTGGAAAGTATTGAGATGACAGAAGCTACTACAGGTAAAAGGGTTGAGGATCGAGATTTTGTCGCTATTTTTCCTGCTAATCTCTATATTGCGCCTAAAGATCAGTTGGTCAATATTATACATGAGGTACAGGATGAAATGATGGCGCAAAAGAAGTATTTTGAAGATGTAGGAAAATACTTAGAAGCCAAACGATTGGAAGAACGGGTGAATTTTGATTTAGAAATGATTCGGGAATTGGGTTATTGCTCTGGTATTGAAAACTATTCTCGCTTTTTTGACCGTAGAAATCCAGGTGATCGACCATTCTGCCTACTAGATTATTTCCCCGATGATTATCTTATGATGGTTGATGAAAGTCATGTGACCATCCCACAAGTATCGGGTATGTATGGAGGAGATCGAGCAAGGAAACTCAATTTGGTTGACTTTGGTTTTCGCCTACCTTCTGCACTAGATAATCGTCCACAAAACTTCCATGAATTTGAGCAATTAATCAATCAGGTCATTTTTGTATCTGCAACACCTAGTAATTATGAGTTGGAGCAATCGGAGGGGGTGATTGTCGAGCAAGTCGTTCGGCCAACAGGTTTATTAGATCCTCCAATTGAGGTACGACCTAGCATGAATCAAGTAGATGACCTTATTGGAGAAATCAATAAGCGAGTAGAACGACAGGAAAGGGTATTGGTTACAACGCTTACCAAACGTATGTCAGAAGAATTGACCAAATACCTAGAACGCTTGAATATTAAATGTCGTTATATCCATTCAGAAGTAGATACTTTGGATCGGGTAGAAATTATTCGAGATTTGCGCTTGGGGGAATTTGATGTATTGATTGGGGTTAACTTATTGAGAGAGGGTTTAGATTTACCAGAAGTCTCCCTAGTTGCCATACTAGATGCAGATAAAGAAGGCTTTTTGAGGAATGAGCGTTCTTTGGTGCAAACAGCAGGTAGAGCGGCAAGGAATTCGAATGGTTTAGTGATTATGTATGCGGATAAAATTACCCGCTCTATGCAGGGAACGATTGACATTACCAATAATCACAGAAGCAAGCAAATTGCCTATAATGAAGCGCATGGCATTACACCAAAAACAGTATTGAAATCAAAAGAGGAAATTTTAGAACAATCTGCTGTTTTGAGTATTCGAGGAGAGGAAAAAGCTTATGTTGAGCCAGAAAATCAAGCCAATATTGCAGCTGATCCTGTTGTCCAATACATGAATAAGCCACAATTAGAAAAGTCGATTGACATTACCAAGAAAGCCATGCAAAAAGCCGCTAAGGAGCTAGATTTTATGGAGGCTGCTCGATTGAGAGATGAATTATTTGGTTTGCAAAAGTTATTAAAGGATAAATTTGGATAGAAATGCATTGAGTGTATGACATATTAGGGGGAAGGTGTAATCCTTATTATGAAGGTTTTATACTTACACCCTTTGAGATTGGGGATGTTAGCTATTTTTTTCTAGTTCTAAGATATTTGGGGGTATATCTTCTTTCGCCCTGAAAGGGCATAAGCATTAGCATAGGGCATCGCCCTATGAAAAATGATTATCCCATATAAGCCCTGAAAGGGCAAAAGCCGTGTGGACAAAGATTTGACCACCAA
>JAHDFT010000016.1:17296-23983 GCA_020628015.1 Bacteroidota bacterium | reverse complement strand
CGCGTTCCTAGCATTTATTTTTCAACCTTATTAATTCCTAACTTATGTCATTCGGAACGTATAATTTCCCCAGTTTTAAACAAAAGAGCAAAGAACTCAATCGCTTAATCAAACAAGCCGAAGTCGGCTGGAAGATTGAGCAGCCTATATTACAAAATGCTGGACTCGATAGGGGCATGAAGGTCTTAGATTTAGCATGTGGTCCAGGCATTACAAGTACTTACATCGCCCAACTCGTAGATACTGGCACTGTACTTGGATTAGATCTGAATCCAGACTTCATTACTTTAGCCAATCAATACAAAGAAACTTACCAAATTAACAATGTATATTTTCAAGAGGGAGATGCTTATCAATTAAATCTTCCCCAGAAGGACTATGACTTTACTTATGCACGCTTCCTTTTCCAACATCTTGAGCATCCACAAAATATAATGACGAATGTATGGCAACACCTCAAAAAGGATGGCACTTTTTGTATAATGGATATTGATGATACTTGGTTAACCATTTATCCTACACCTCCCAGTTTTGAAACATTAAAACAACAGGCTGCTGATGCCCAAAAAGTAAAAGGCGGAGATCGTTTTGTAGGAAGAAAGTTGGCCTATTATATGAAAAAAGCAGGTTTTGAGGATGTGCAAACAACTGTCCTAACAGTTTCTATGGATGATTTAGGTGTAAAAACATTTCTAGATATTACTACGGCTTTCAAATTAGAACAGATCACTCAACTGACAAATGCAACAAATTTTGACTTATCCACGATTTATGAGTTCTGTGAAAACCATCCTGTAACTGGTTTAGTCGGCGTTTTTATTGTTACGGGAAAAAAAGGGAATGATTAAGCCAGCACAACAATTGCACTAATTAAAACTTAGACAAATCAAGGGTATACCCTCTAATCATATTTAATATACTTTAATTTTAAAAGTGTGCTGATCGAAGTATGTCTATACTTCACCCACTATAGACATTTTGCTTCATTATGCTTATGTAATTATCATAAGTAATGGACGAAGTATGTCTTCTCATTACCCAACAATTATAAAGCATTTATCAGTACCCTAAACCTTAATAAACCATAAAGCCATGATAAGAAATACGTCTATTCTCCTTGCTGAATCTGAAAAAGAAATCGCTGCGGTTAATTTGTTCAGAAGTCAGATTTATTTAAATGAACTCGAAAAGGCTCATCTTTGTACCCAATTAGAAAAACAATTGGACACCTCTGCTTTTCACTTATATGCGATGGAAAACAATAAAATTTTTATGTCCATTCGTTTGCGTTGCATTAGAGATCAGGGCGATCTTGAACTAAAAAAATTCAAAGACTATCAACAATTCAATTATAAGCGATTGGCTATTGTTGGTCGCTTAGTGGTAGAAAAGTCTTATAGAAATAAAGGAGGAGGTTATGCTATGATCTGTAGCATGTATCAGTTTATGGTCAGCAAAAATGTTGATATTGCTTTATTTGAGATCGAGCCTCATTTCCTTCGTTCTTATAAACGATTTGGTTGCCATTTTCTGCGAAAGCGTTATAATGAATTGGGACAAGAAAGAATACAAATGTATTTGAAAATCGAGGATAAAGCTCATTTTCAACGAACTGGCTCTCCTTTCTTAGCTCTATTAGAAGAAAGTCAAAGTCAACAAGTTCGCAAACGGGCTTATAGTGTTGATTAGTCAACTAGGTTAACTAATTGGCAATTGAAGCCTACATTTATAGCCCTATTATTGCTCCAATTGGGTCAACAATAGGGCTATTGTTTATTACTATTCTAAACACCTTACCATTTCGGAGGTCTTTTCTCTAAAAATGCCGCCAAACCTTCTCTTCCTTCCTTAGAATCTCTAATATTGGCAATCATTTTCACCGTATAGTCAATCATTTTCTCATCTACTTCTCCATCCGCAATATTAAAAATCAATTCCTTAGCTGTGCGAACTGCATTGGGAGAATTTTTAATCAATTGTGCGGCTACAGCTTGTACGGTTTCATCCAAAACTGCGGCATCTACTAGCTGACTAAGATAGCCCAAGCGCAAAGCCTCCTCTGATCGTACAATTTCTCCTGTTAAAAACAAACGTCGAGCATTTCGTTCCCCAATGGCCCTAATGACATAAGGTCCAATCGTCGCAGGCACCATTCCCACCTTCACCTCACTTAAAGCCAATTTCGCATACTGCGTGCCAATAGCCATGTCACAACAACAAATCAAGCCCACTCCTCCTCCGAAAGCAGCTCCTTGAACTCTAGCAATCGTCGGTTTAGGAAAAAAATTGAGTTGCTTCATCAATTGCGCCAATTGCTGGGCATCTTCATAATTCTCCTCATAGGTATTTTGCCCCATTCGCTTCATATAATTCAAATCTCCACCTGCCGAGAAACTTCTTCCCTCGCTCCCAATCACCAGTACTTTGACCGCTTCTTCTTGCTCGGCATAATTCAAGGCTTTGATAAATCGAGCAATTTGATAATCATCGAAGGCATTGTGAACTTCTGGTCTACACATGGTAATGAACAGAATACCTTGATCATCCAATTCCATTGTTAATTCTTTGGAATCTGTTGGTATATTTTTTCGCATAAGTCTAGCTTGATTTTGTCTTTATTTTTCTATCACCCATTTCTAATCCATCACTTAATAAGTAACAGTCAAAAAATAACTCCCACATCTTGTTGTTTAATTTGCCGCTATACTTCGTTAAAAAGCCTCGCCGATGCTCGCATCGTCTACGTTTTTTGCCTCGTCTAGCCACAAATTAACCGAACAAATATGCCGAATTTATTTTTTGCTTGTTACTAAGTAGTAAGTCAAGTAAATACTGTCGGTATCTTTGGGTATTTTTTTGCTTGTACTGCGTTGTGAAGCCTCGCCGTACATTCCATGTATGCCTCCGTTTCACGCCTTGTACAAGCAAAAAAATCCTTCCAAATCTACTAGTCACTATTTACTTGACTTACTACTAAGTACATTTGGTGCAAAGTAATAGAAGTAATACAAAAAAGAAAAGGAATCCTTCACTAATTTCAGTTCAGATACAAACAATTAGGTGATATAAAAACACATAGCATTTATGTATCAAACATAAAATAAAAAAAAATTTGTACCCTTCTTAGCAAAATAGTATATTTCGCCACAAATGATAACGATTAATATAGCCCCCATCATAAAAGAAGCCTGTCCCAATATACGTTTGGCTTGTATACAGGCTAATGTAAAGATAGTGGATCATGCCCCTAAGCTTTGGGAACATATCCATGAAGTAATTAAAGAAAGACAGGCAAAGCTTGAAACAACAGGGATTGCCCAAATAGCACCAATTCAACAAGCTCGAAAAGCTTATAAAGTACTGGGTAAAGACCCTGCAAGATACCGCCTATCCGCAGAGGCATTACTAAGAAGAGTAGTCAAAAAAAAGGACTTATACCAAATTAATAATGTAGTAGATATTATTAACCTAGCTTCGATCAAAAGCGGTTTTTCTATTGGTGGATATGATGTTGATTTACTCAATGGAACACTCCATCTAGGAAAAGGCAAAGAAAATGAGCCTTACCAAGCAATTGGTAGAGGCACACTCAATATTCATTGTCTCCCTGTTTTAAGAGATGAAACAGGTGCTTTTGGGAGTCCTACTAGTGATTCTACTCGAACAGCGATTAATGCCAATACTAAAAAGGTATTATTGGTCTTTTTTGATTTTGGTGGTGATGAAGGTTTGGAGGCTGCATTGGCTGATACAGAAAGATTGTTGGGGGAATTTGCATAATATTTGCGAAAAAGATTAAGTAGTAAAGCAATCAAAGATTCATTAAATAATTAAGAATAATGAATCAAATTATACATAACAATAAATCTATCAAAATAAGGAATCATCAATAAATAAACTATAACATATCCATTATATTTTTATTTATTGACTTATTCTTCTTCAATCAAAAATTAAAAAAATGGGACTTTGGGATAAACTCACCAATGAATTTATTGATGTCATCGAATGGACGGATGACAGCCAAGATACAATGGTCTGGCGATTTCCTCGCTACAATAATGAGATCAAATATGGCGCACAATTAACCGTCAGAGAATCTCAGACCGCTATTTTTGTCAATGAGGGCAGCGTTGCAGATGTTTTCGGGCCAGGTATGTACGAGTTGATTACAGAAAACATGCCCATTATGACCACCCTCAATAGCTGGAAACACGGCTTTGAGAGTCCATTTAAGGCAGAAGTTTATTTTGTCAATACCAAAAACTTCATTGACTTAAAATGGGGAACGGTCAATCCTATTATGTTGCGAGATCCAGAATTTGGGCCTTTGCGTTTACGTGCTTTTGGGACTTATGCGATTAAAATTAGCGATCCTTTGGATTTTATTGGTGAAATCATGGGAACGGATGGTCGTTTTCAGGTAGGAGAAGTCAGTAACCAATTGAGAAACATCATCATTACTCGTTTTACAGACATTATTGGACAAAGCAAAATTCCCATCCTTGATTTAGCATCCAATTATAATGAATTATCTAAGTTTTTACAAGAAAAAATTCAACCAGAATTTAAAGAATATGGCTTAGATTTAACCAAATTCCTAGTAGAAAATATCTCCCTTCCACCAAAAGTAGAAGAAGTACTGGACAAGCGTACTAGTATGGGTATTGTGGGTGATTTGAACAAATATACCCAATTCCAAACCGCAGAAGCGATTGAAAAAGCGGCACAGAATCCAGGTGGTGGCGCAAGTGATGGCATGGGCTTAGGTATGGGTTTTGCGATGGCTAACCAAATGATGAACCAACACACTCAACAACAGCAGCAACAATCTGTACAACCAACAGGGAATCCTGCTACGCCTCCGGCAACACCTCCACCATTACCTAAGCCACTAGAAATTTATGTGGCTCAGGACAATCAACAAACAGGTCCTTTTGATAAAAAAGCCCTTAAAGGTTTGATTAGTAGTGGAGCTTTACAAAAAGACACTCTAGTTTGGCAAGCTGGCATGGAAAAATGGCAGGAAGCTGCTACAGTAACAACTGTTGCTAATTTATTTGGAACGACACCTCCACCACTTCCTCCACAATAGCAATAATTTATCATTTTATTATATACTATTCCATTAATGGCGATAAAGCTAGGCATTTTTACATAGCTTTATCGCCATCACCAAACCGCTATGCTTGACGAAATGAATTCCACTCCCAATAAAATCATTCAGGAAAATATTTCCTGTACGAATTGTGCAGCCGTATTGAAATTTCAACCTGGCTCAATGGAGACGTTATGTGAGTACTGTGGCACAAGAAATGAAATTATCGCTAAGGATACAGGTCAAATTGAAGAGTTGGATTACTACACTTTTGTCCGTCGTTTACAGGATAAAAAAGAAGTTGCCCAGCAAAAGGTGATCAAATGTCATTCTTGTGGCGGACAAACCATTTTTGAAAATCATGTGGTGGGTGATAGTTGTCCATTTTGTGGCACTAGTTTGATTGTTGAAAATGCGACCGCTTGTGAAATCATCAGTCCTTCGGCTTTATTGCCTTTTATGATTACCAAAGACGATGCCTTCAAAAAGTATCGAGGCTGGATTGGTGGGCTTTGGTTTGCGCCCAATAAGCTCAAAAAATTGGCTAGAGTGGATAATCGCCTGATTGGACTCTATATTCCTTATTGGACTTATGATTGCCAGACGGTAAGTGTTTATACAGGGATGCGTGGAGATAATTATACGGAGTATGTGAATAGGTATGTTAAGGATGAAAATGGTAATACTCGTATGGTACGGCAACCAGTAGTTAAGGTGCGTTGGCATCCAGTGAGTGGTCGAGTGCCTATTTTTTTCGATGATGTTTTGATTGTTGCTAGTACTACGCTTCCTAAAGAACAGCTTGATGCTTTGGCTCCTTTTGATTTACAGGAATTGGTCAAATTTGCCGAGCAGTATTTAAGTGGATTCAAGACGGAGAGTTACCAAATTGACCTTCCTTCAGGATTTAAAGAAGCAAAGATTAAAATTGATACTACGATTGTACGTGCAGTACGACAGGATATTGGTGGGGATCATCAACGCATTCAATCCCTTCACACAGATTATGATGATATTACCTTTAAGCATATCCTTTTACCCATCTGGATTAGCTCCTATGAATACAATAGAAAAATTTACCGCTTTTTGATTAATGGACGTACTGGAAGTGTGCAAGGTGAACGGCCTTATAGTAAGATTAAGATTGCTTTTGCGGTTATTTTGGTTTTATTGCTGATTCTATTGATTGTATTTATTAGTCAGGAGCAAGGATACTGATTGACGCTTACTTAATCTCCTTGAACAACTTGTATTAACCAAGCATCTTCAATGGTGCGGTCAAATAGAGTGATTTTGGTGAAATTCTCAGGTAAAAGATATTGTTTCCCATTTGCCTGATGCTTTTTATCATAAAAACTATCTTCCAACTTTGTATTTTCTTGAATGGCTTTTCGCATTCGATTGTAATTGGCTTCCTGTTTTCTAGGATAATAAAAACGAATCACATTGAGGCGCATGGCTTGTTGTAGCGTGACTTTAAACTCGCTTTGTGGATGTAAATAATAAGGATTTTGACCAATTAAGTCACTTTTTAATTGAAAACCTTTCTTTTCTAATAAATTGGGAAAAATATCTTCAAAAACATCTCG